>CAVFTG010000028.1:0-13740 GCA_963625415.1 Barnesiella intestinihominis | reverse complement strand
GATATATTCCCCGTAGGCCATGGCCCGCGAGTCATTCTCGATGAACACCGGAGCGCCGAGCACATTTTCGAGCGCCTGTGACAAAGGCTTGTCCTCGCCGAGGAAGTAGGAGAAACTGTAGCCGGTCTCGTGATTTACGCGCCCGGTGAGGTTGATTCCGTAGGCCAGCACCTTGTCCTGCGCGAGCCCGAGCGACGCCACGTGCTCCAGAAGCATTTTCGCGAGAGCCTTCAGCGACTCTTCCGTCCCTTCAAGCACGAAAGGCATGTCCTCATGGTAATCGACAAGCTTACCCTTGAAGTTTGTCACGGCGACGCTGACATGATGTCGCCGGACATCCGCCCCCACGAAATACCCCGCCGACTGGCTCAACCCGAAAATGCTCGGCCTCCGCCCTCCTGAAGTCCCCGTCTTTCCGAGATCCTCGAGGAATCCGTCCTCAATCAGTTCTCCGATGAGCCGCGTGACCGTCGGGATGCTCGCGTTCAGCTCTTTGCTGAGTTCCGCGATGCTGAAATCCCCGTCGTTGATGCATAGTCCCAGAATCTTCTGCTTCATCACCCCGCTCTTGCCTTCTATGTTGTTGAGAAATGTCTTCATGTGACAAATATAACTCTTTTTTTGTCAATTGCACCATGGTTTTATATGATGCGTATGAATATCTTCTTCGATAAGAAATTTTTTAAAAAAATGGCGGATAGTTAATAAAATTTTGTATTTTTGTAATCTATATGCGATGCCGTGGCATGCGGCGGCGCAGATGCGGAAATAAAAAACAATCGGTGCGGTCGGAGTGGATTTGCGGAGGAGTGCCGGATATGGGGAAAGATATAAATGAAATAGTATGGAAAAACTGAATTTCAAACAGATAGCTTCGCGCTATGAGAAGGAACTTCGAGAGAATTGTCTCCCGTTCTGGCTCGAACACTCGCAGGATCATGAGTACGGAGGTTATTTCTCCTGCCTGAACCGTGACGGAAGCGTCTATGACACAGACAAGTTCATCTGGCTGCAGGGTAGGGAGGTGTGGATGTTCGCGATGCTCTGCAATAATGTGGAGAAAAACCGGGAGTGGCTCGACTGCGCGGTCCAGGGGGCTGAGTTCCTGAAGAAATACGGGCACGACGACAACTGGGACTTCTATTTCTCGCTAACCCGCGAGGGCAGGCCGCTTGTCCAGCCGTACAACATCTTCTCGAATACGTTCGCCTGCATGGCGTTCGCCCAGCTCGCCAAGGCCACCGGCAGCGATGAGTACGCGCAGATTGCCCGCAGGCTCTTCACCCGCATACTCGAGCGCCGCTCCAACCCGAAGGGGCAGTGGTGCAAGGCTTTTCCGGGGACGCGCCCGATGAAGGATTTCGCTCTCCCGATGATCATCTGCAACATGGCGCTTGAGGTCGAGGACATACTTGAGGACAAGGGTTTCCTTGAGCAGACCATAGACACATGTCTCCACGAGATTCTCGACGTGTTCTACCGTCCGGAACTCGGCTGCATGCTCGAGAACGTCTCGCCCGACGGAACGGCAATAGACTGCTACGAGGGGCGCGAAATCAATCCGGGCCACGACCTTGAGGCGCTCTGGTTCATGATGAACCTCGGAATCCGCCGCAATGACAAGGCTCTGATTGACAAGTGCGTGGAGATTTCCCTGCGTGTCATCGAACGCGGCTGGGACAAGCAGTACGGCGGCATTTTCTACTTCCTTGACGCGAAGGGCGCACCGCAGCAGAAGCTCGAATGGGATCAGAAGCTCTGGTGGGTGCACATCGAGTCGGCCATCACGATGCTCAAGGGCTACCGCCTGACGGGTAACGAGCAGTGTCTGGAGTGGTTCCTCAAGCTTGACGAGTATCTGTGGAACAATTTCAAGGACAAGGAGTTTCCGGAGTGGTTCGGCTACCTGAACCGCCGTGGCGAGGTTCTTCTGCCTCTGAAGGGGGGCAAGTGGAAGGGTTGTTTCCATGTGCCGCGCGGTCTGTATCAGTTGTGGCAGTTGGCTGCCGAGTGTGGGCGGGGCGAATAAAAAGCGGTCTGCTGCGTTGCGCGGCTTGTCCAAATCCTCACAACCATCAGGTTGCTGCGGTTTGAACTTCACCGTGCGCCTTGCATCCCATCTTTTTCTTCATCCCCTTTCTTTCTGCTTCTTGGAATTGCTGAGATGATGCTGAAGTGATGTTGAGGTGATGTTGAGATGACGCTTAGATGGTATTAAGCTGATATTGAGATAATTAATAAAGAATTTGATATGACGGACAGGCGTGGTTTTTTGAAGACTGTGGCGGCGGCGGCTTCGGCGGCGGCCGTCTCGTCGGTTCTGCCGACAGGTTGCGGACGGACCGATGAAAATGATTTGACTGGCGGGACTTCGGGTTCCGGACTTCCGGGCGGCGGACTCATAGTCCCGAAAGCTCAGGGACTCCGCATCACCGGAACTTTCCTTGACGAGATTTCCCACGACATCCCGCATCAGAACTGGGGTGAAAAGGAATGGGACAGGGATTTCCGGTATATGAAATCGATAGGCATAGACACGGTGATATGCATACGCTCCGGCTACCGCAAATTCATAACCTACCCGTCGCCGTATCTTCTGAAAAAGGGCTGCTACATGCCTTCGATGGATCTCATCGACATGTTCCTCCGTCTCGCTCAGAAGTACGGGATGAAGTTCTGGTTCGGGCTTTATGATTCCGGGAAATATTGGGACACTGGAGACTTGTCCCATGAAATCGAAGACAACAGATTCGTCATCGACGAGGTGTGGAAGATGTACGGCGAGAAGTATGACAGCTTCGGAGGGTGGTACATCAGCACCGAAATCAGCCGCAAGACAAAGGGGGCGATAAACGCCTTCCACGAGATGGGGCGTCACTGCAAGGAGGTTTCCGGCGGGCTCCCGACTTTTATCTCGCCTTGGATCGACGGGAAGAAGGCCGTTATGGGGACAAACCTCAAGACCCGCGAGGATGCTGTCTCCGTGCAGGAGCATGAGAGGGAGTGGAACGAGATTTTCGACGGCATACACGATGTCGTGGACGCGGTGGCGTTCCAGGACGGGCACATCGACTATGACGAGCTTGACGCGTTCTTCTCCGTGAACAAGAAGCTCGCGGACAAGTACGGGATGCAGTGCTGGACCAACGCCGAGACTTTCGACCGCGACATGCCGATTCAGTTCCTGCCCATCAAGTTCGACAAGCTGCGCATGAAGCTGGAGGCTGCGGCGCGCTGCGGCTATGACAAGGCCATCACTTTCGAGTTCTCGCATTTCATGTCGCCGCAGTCGGCTTATCTGCAGGCGGGACATCTGTTTGACCGCTATATGGAGTACTTTGATATGCGTGGAGAATAGGGCGGGGCGAATAAAAATCGGTCTGTGAAAAATAAATTCATGAATATGAAAAAGGAAAATGTCGGATATGTGATATTTCTCTCGGTTGTCGCGGCAATCGGGGGAATACTTTTCGGATATGACACCGCCGTGATTTCCGGCACGACGACGAAAGTGACGGAACAGTTCGGACTTGACACGATGCAGCTCGGGTGGTATGTCGGCTGCGCCTTGATAGGGTCTATCATCGGGGTGGCTTCCGCCGGCGTGCTCAGCGACCGTTTCGGACGCAAGAAGGCGATGCTTTTCTCCGCGTTCATGTTCAGCCTCTCGGCGATAGGCTGCGCGGTCTGCAACAGTCTCACGGGGCTTGTGGTTTACAGGATAATCGGCGGAGTGGGCATCGGAGTGGTGTCCATCGTGTCGCCGATCTACATCTCCGAAGTCGCCATGGCCGAGAAGCGCGGGACTCTCGTCTCTCTCTACCAGCTCGCCATCACAGTCGGCTTCCTCTTCGCCTACCTCATCAATTACTGGATTCTCGGAATCGCCGAGGGTGCTGCGGCGGATCCGTCGCAGAGGTTCTCTTCGGAGTTCATGAACCGTCTGATGGTCGATGAGTACTGGAGGGGGATGCTCGGTTCGGAGACAATCCCGGCTCTGCTGTTCTTCTTCATCATATTCCTCATTCCGGAAAGTCCGAGGTGGCTCATCGTGCGCGGACGCGGATCCGAGGCCGCGGTCGTCCTTCAGAGGATTTATCTCACCGCCGATGAGGCCGGGCGGCAGAAAGCCGTTACTGAGGAGTCCATCAGCGGCGAGACCAAGTCAGAGTGGAAGGCTCTGCTTTCTCCGGGGATAATGAAGGCCGTTCTCATCGGCTCGGCAATCGCCATCCTCGGTCAGTTCATGGGCGTGAATGCCGTGCTCTACTATGGCCCTGAAATCTTCAAGGAGGCCGGTCTCGCATCGGGCGACGCGCTCTTCTCCCAGGTTCTCGTGGGCGTGGTGAACATGCTCACCACCGTCATAGCCCTGCTCATCATCGACAGGGTGGGACGCAAGAAACTGGTTTATTGGGGAGTGTCCGGGATGATTCTGTCCCTGCTGATGATCGGGTTCTATTTCATATTCCCGCAGCAGCTCGGCAGCATATTCATGCTCGTGTTCTTCCTGTTCTATGTGTTCTGCTGCGCGATTTCCATCAGCGCCGTTGTGTTCGTCCTCCTCTCTGAGATGTATCCGAACAATGTCAGGGGCATCGCGATGTCAATCGCCGGTTTCGCCCTCTGGGTGGGCACCTACCTCATAGGCCAGCTCACCCCGTGGCTTCTTGCCAACGTTCCGCCGTTCGCCCCGGCCGGCACGTTCTTCCTCTTCGCGCTGATGTGCGTCCCGTACCTCCTCATCATGTGGAAGCTCGTCCCTGAAACCACAGGCAAGTCCCTCGAGGAAATCGAGCGCTGGTGGACCCGCAAATGAAACCGCATATTTTTATACCTTTGCAGAAAATTAAGGACAGATGAACTTAATCGGAAGTTTGAGTAATTTTGCCACGCGATAGCAAGTAAAACCAACAAACACACAATAAAATGAAAATCAAACATTTATTTCTTTCGCTGCTTGCAGTTGCGACTGTGGCTGCGACGGGCTGCAAGAAGGATGAGTCGAACAGCAAGCCTTCGCTGACACTCGACCCTTCGGAACTTGAATTCGAGGCGGTTGCCGGAACAAAGACCGTCAAGGTCGATGCAAATCAGGCGTGGGAGATTGATGAAATTGGTGCTGAGACGGCGGAATGGCTTGCTTTGAGTCAGGAGAGCGGTGACGGTGCGGCTGACATCGAAGTTTCCGTTATGGAGAACACGAGTTATGCTGAAAGGACCGCGAAGATTACTTTCCGCTGCTCGATTGTGAAGAAGACCCTCACGATTACCCAGGCCGGCAAGGGCGGTTCATCCGATGACGGTGACGGGACGAAAGCCAAGCCATACACCGTTGCACAGGCGAAAGCGATAGCCGAAAAACTTGCTGCGGATGCTTATTCCGATGCCCCGGTGTATATGGAGGGCATCGTCGTTTCTCTGAAGGATCCTGCGACAACCATCTCAAAATACGGCTCGGTGACGCTTTATGTCTCCGATAGCGGAGAATCGGCGGATCAGTTCTATGTGTATGCGCTTGTGGGATTTGACGGCGATAAGTTCACCAGCGAGGCCGCTCTTCCGTTCAAGGTCGGCAGCAAGGTGGTTCTTTACGGATACCTGCAGAACTACAAGGGGAACACCCCTGAAATGACGAGGAACTCCACGAACAGCGTGGCCCCTCAGCTTGTGTCAGTCGACGGAAAAGGCTCAGGTGATTCGGAAGTGGAAACAACCTCTGTCGAGGGTGTTGTGATTGCGGCTGCCAACAGCCTGTTTCTTGTGAGGGATGCCGAAAATAAGATTCAGCTCGTTTACGGAACGGAAGCTGCCGGCAAGGTGAAAGTCGGAGACACAGTTTCCGTGGAAGGTGAGAAAAGCGAATACAATGGAACGGCACAGATTAAGAACGCGACAGTCACTGTAAAAGCCTCAGGTGCTGAGGTCACCTATCCCGAGGCGGAAGAAATCAGCGGAAGCGCTATCGGTTCTTACAGCACGGTTTTCGGTTATGTGAAATTGTCCGGAACATTGTCAATCAGCGGGAATTACTATAATCTCGACATTGAGGGAACGACAGTCAAGGGTTCCATCGTCTCTCCGACACAGTCTGTCTCCGGATTGGACGGACTGCCTGTCACTGTGACGGGGTATTATCTCTATTATTCATCGAACGGAGCCTATTTCAATGTCTGCGCAACTGAAATCAAAGGGGAGGATTACTATTTCAACGTTAATCCTACAGAGATAAATGTCTCCGCCGAAGTGACCTCCGCAACGATAGGCATCCAGAGTTCGGTCGCCTGGACTGCGTCTTCGGAAACTGAGGGTTTCACAATTGACAAGACATCCGGGAATGGCGATGCCACAATCACTGTTTCTTTCGCAGCCAACACTGACACTGAGGCTGGCAAGACCGCAACGGTGAAAATCACCACGACCGACACGAACATTGCTGCGGGCGAGCGCGAGGTTGCCGTGACAATCAATCAGGGCAAGGCTTCAAGCGGTAATGAACTGAAGATTGTCTTGGATGCGGATGATGGAGAAAATTGGAGCACGGATATAGAGGTTGATAAGGATTATGCGAATAAGACTCTGACGACAACGATTGGCGGTTATTCCTGGACTTTCTCCGCCGGAACAAAATTCCGGCTTTATAAGGATGGTTATTTCCTTTGGGGGAAGACAGATGCCTATATACTTATGCCGGCTGTGGAAGGCAAGTCTTTGACGAAAGTAACCATTTTGACGGGGAATACTGCCTCTACGGCCGTAGAAGTCGGCGTTTATGATGCCGATGGTAAGGCAGCAGTTTCAGGGGGGGATGCAATCACCTTGGCGAAACAGAATGCGGAGTTTTCCTGGACTTTGGCCGGAACAGCAGCAAATACCCCATATCAGTTGAAGATATGCAACAATAAGAACGCCCAGCTTCAAAAACTGACTCTGGTTTACGAATAATATCTATAAATAGAATTTGACATGTAAGGGAAACCCGTCCACCGGCGGGCTTCCCTTAACTCACAAATAAGAAACAATCCAGATGAAGTCATTCTGCCGTCTGTCGGCATTCCTGATGCTCCTGTCTCTTGCCGTGTCCTGCGACCCTCTCGAAACGAACGGGGAGGACGGCGGCATTTCCGTGTCCTGTAAGAAATCCCGGGTGACGGATGCGCAGGGGAGCGTTTTCATCGCCGTGAAGGCGTCCGGGAATTGGACGCTGAGTCTCGATTTCGACGGAGCGGAGTCATGGGCTGGCTTCGGGACTGACGGGACAGGACAGAGCTTTTCCGGAAAAGGCGACAAGTCCAATGTCATATTGAGCTACACCCGGAACGACGGAGACGGGGCGCGGACTCTGACCGTGGTTCTCGAGTCTGGTTCGGAGAGGGCGGGCTGCACTCTGGGGCAGGACAAGGCGGCGGATTCTTCGGATGATCCGGACGATGACGACAGGCCTGTGACAAAGGACGGAGGCGTCGCCGATGTAAGTCCGTTCGGCTGGCTCGAACTGCCTGAAACGGCTGAGGGTGACGGTCTGAAATACATCTGGCACAACATGACCGTGAACGGCCGGCTGCAGAGGAACTACTCCCTCTACTGGAAGCAGGACGACTACCTCGCAATCTGGGTCGCCTATCCACTCAACACCGGGTTGATAGGCAGCGGCAGCCGTTCCAACGAATGGGCGTTCGACCCGCTGCTTCCGGAGGCGTTCCAGCCGTCCATTGTCGACGGCGGATTCGGATACTCCGGCTACGACAGGGGACATCAGATTCCATCAGCCGACCGTTATTCGGGGAATTCCAATGCGCAGACTTTTTACGCGACGAACGTCACTGCCCAGCTCAGCGGCTTCAACCAGAAGGTCTGGGCGGATCTTGAAGGAAGGGTGCGCGATTGGTCAAGAAAGGCGGACACTCTCTATGTCGTCACCGGCTGCATCGTCGGGCCCGACTGCGGCACAGTCACCGACCGGGGAGGGAAACAATTGACTGTGCCGTCTTCCTACTACAAGGCTCTGCTGCACTACAGCTCCTCCCAAGGCTATTCCGGCTGCGCCGTGTGGCTCAAGCATGAAGCCCGCAGCGGCTCTATCACCCGTTCGGACATGATGTCAATCGACGACCTTGAAGAGAAGCTCGGGATAGACCTGTTCGTGAACCTTCCGGCGAAGGTCGGAGCGGCGAAAGCCGCCGAAATCGAGGCGAGGACTCCGTCCGAGAGCCTGTGGCCGATTTAGAACATTGGCGCACTGAACGACAATGCACAGAATAATAACGCACTGAACGATAACGCACTGAACGATAACACACAGACAAAAGAATGAGACGCATATTCACAGTAACCGCACTTCTGCTCCTGCTGTCGGTTTCGACATTCGCGCAGAAGACCCGTGAGAACTATGTCATAGGGTTCTACAACCTTGAGAACCTCTTCGACATCTACGACGACCCGGTGAAGAACGACAACGAGTTCCTTCCGGAAGGCAAGAACAAGTGGACGCAGGCGAAGTACGAGAAGAAACTGCACAATCTCGCCACGGTCATCCGTGCCATGGCCGACAACAACCGCCGCTGGCACACGGTGCTCGGCATCTCCGAGATTGAGAACCGCCTCGTCATCGAAGACCTTGTGAGCCAGCCGGAAATCTCTGAAGCGAACTACCAGATTGTCCACTATGACAGCCCCGACCGCCGCGGAGTGGACGTGGCTCTGCTCTACAGACCAGAGCAGTTCACGCTACTCGACAGCGAGTCAATCCCGTTCGACTTCAACTCCGACATCGATTTCTCCGACGTTGACACGAGCTATTTCAAGACCCGCGACATCCTGATGGCCCACGGACTCATAGCCGGAGAACATTTCGCCTTCTATGTTGCGCATCTTCCGTCACGCGTGGGAGGCAAGGGCGGAAACCTCAGGAACCGGGGGGCTGAAATCATCTACAGCCACTCACGGGGGATGGAGGAGAAATATCCGGGGATCAAGATTGTTGTGATGGGCGACATGAACGACAACCCGACCGACGAATCGATGGCGAAGTATCTCCACGGACAGGAGAATCTCTCTGATGTCAACCCGACGGAGTTCTTCTCGCCTTATGTCTCCATGCTCAAGGCCGGCTACGGCTCCCTCTGCTATCAGGGCGTGTGGAGCATCTATGACCTCCAGCTTGTGAACTGGAATCTCGCCTGCGCTCCGGGCGGCGGGCTGAAGATTCAGCCGGTGACGAAGAACCACGGCAGGGAGTACTACGGCGTGGTGTTCAAGCGGCCTTGGATGACCACCCAGAAGGGGCAGTACAAGGGCTATCCGTTCCGCACTTTCTCGAACGGGGCTTTCATCGGGGGGTACAGCGACCACTATCCGACCTACATCGTGATAGGTAAGTAATGGAGCGGATCCCGGGGGAAATATCTGAAAACAACAAATATAGAATGATATGACTAAAAAAATTTTAATGGCTGCGGCGGCGCTGCTCTGCTCGCTGTCCCTCTTCGCCCAGACGAGCGGAGTCGGAGGAGTGAAGGGAACGGTGGTGAACCGTGCCGGGCGTGTGCCGCTTCCGAATGCCCGCATCACCGTCGTGAAGGATGCCGAGGCGGTGGTCGATGACTACTCGAAAACCGACGGCTCATTCCTTTTTGAAGGCCTTGAGGACGGGCAGTATGTCATGACCGTCGAGGCGGCGGGATTCCTGCCCTCACGCATCAACCTCACGGTCGAGGGATATGTGAAAGACCTCATCTTCGTGTCGCTTGTCGCCGAGCAGAGGGTGGCCGACATCGATGACTCCAATTTCGCGGAGTTCGACATGGAGGATTCTGGATATACCGACACACCTTCCATCCTTTTCGGAGCCAACGACCCCTACAACAACATCGCCGGCTACGGTTTCAGCGACATCCGTTTCAGGAACAGGGGATATGCGAGCGAGACTCAGGACGTGCTCCTCGCCGGAGTGCGGATGAACGACGCAATCACCGGCTACTCCCCGTACTCGCTCTGGAGCGGTCTCAACGAGGCGATGAGAGCCAAGGAGAGCACCATAGGCACGGAAACTTCGGACTACAGCCTCGGAGGCTTCAACGGAGTCACCAACATCCTTGCAAATCCTGCTTCCGTGCGTCCGGGATGGAGGTTCAGCGTGCTGAGCAATTCGGCGCTCTACCGTCTGCGGCTCATGGCGAACTACGCTTCCGGCGAACTTGACAACGGATGGTCTTTCGCGGCCAATGTCTCCGCCCGTCTCGGAGGCAACGACTGGGTGAAGGGAGTCTATTACCGTTCCTTCGCCTACTACTTCGGAGCGGAGAAGAAATTCGGAGACATGCACCGCCTCGCGTTCATGCTCTTCGCCACTCCGGGTTCGAGAGGGGCGCAGAACGCCTCCACTCAGGAGGTCTATGACCTCATGGGCGACAACATGTACAACTCCAACTGGGGCTACCAGAACGGAAAGGTGCGCAACTCCCGCGTGCGCAGCACCCACGAGCCTGTGTTCGTGCTCAAGTACACCGTGAATCCTCTCGAAAACCTCGAAGCCGGCGTGACACTGCTCTACAGAACCGGAAGGAACGGCTACTCGGCCATCGACTGGTACGACTCGGCAGACCCTCGTGCGGACTACTACCGCAACCTCCCGAGCTACTTCTATATGGCCGACTCCCAGTGGGACAGGAAAGACAAGGAAAAGTACATGTATGCGGAATATGCATGGAAAAACGACGTGACCACTCAGCATCTCGACTGGGACCGTCTCTACAACATCAACTACAACGCCGCCGACGGCCGCTCCAAGTACATCCAGGAGGAACGCCGCACCGACCAGAACGACTTCAGCGTTGCGGCGAACTTCAAGTGGAACGCCGCCAGCTGGTTCACTCTCGACGGCGGTGTGAACGGCAGAATCAACCGCAGCGAGTATTACAAGACGGTCAAGGATCTGCTCGGCGGACAGTACTACCTCAACATCGACAACTTCGCCGAGCGTGATTTCGCTTTCGCCGAGGCGATGGTTCAGAATGACTTTGACTATTGGCTTGCCAACGGGGAGGCCCGGAAGCTCACGAAAGGGGACAAGTACGGCTACGACTACTACGCCAACGCCCGCAACGCCGTCCTCTGGCTGGACGGCCGATTCGAGTTCGGAAACTTCAAGGCGAATGTGGGCGGAAAGGCCGGCTACTCCTCGTTCTGGAGGACCGGACTTGTGCGCAAGGGTCTTTTCGCGGGGCTTGACGACAACGGGGATGAGATTACCGCCACTGACATCAACGGCAAGACCATAAAACTCACGTCTTACGACCCGATCACCCGTGAGGTCATAACTTCCAAGGGAAATTCAAAGGTGTCGCGATTCTTCACCTATGCCGCGAAGGCGCATGCGGAATATGTCCTCACCGGAGGTCACCGTTTCTTCGCGAACGCCGGCTATTTCAACGACGCGCCGACCTTCAACCAGGCCTTCCTCTCTCCGAGGACGCGCAACTCGCTGATTCCGAACCTCACCACGGTGAAGACGGTTTCGGCCGATGTCAACTATCAGCTGAGCAACAACGGCTACGACCTGCGTCTGACCGGGTTCTACACCAAAATCATGGACCAGTCCGACATGATGAGCTTCTACGACGATTCTCAGAACTCCTTCACCAATTTCGCGATGACCGGAATAGACCAGAGGCACATGGGCATTGAACTCGGTTTCAAGATTCCGTTTTTCGTGACGGGGCTCAGCCTTCAGGGCGCATTGAGCTGGGGAGAGTACATCTACACCTCCACCCCTGTGATGTACCAGACGGTGGACAATAGTTCCGAAGTCGTCTCCGACACCTACGGCAAGCCTGTGACCTATTGGGCGAGCAGTCCGGTGTACAAGATCAGGGAGGACGCGGTGATTCCGGAGAACTCCACAGTCGTGCCGACAGACTGTTTCGAGGTGGACGAGGACGGCTACTATGTCGTGGAGAAGGTGCAGAAACACCATGTTCCTTCGACTCCGCAGTTCGCCGCGAACCTCGCTCTGAACTACAGGACAAGCTCCTACTGGTTCTTTACGCTCGGGGCGAACGTCTATGCCAACTCCTACCTTGACATGAACCCGCTCTACCGCACGCTCAAGGCGGCCGCAGGCCCGGACAACAAGCTTTCCGACGCACAGATCGAGGCGCATGACAAGGGCTGGCTTCTCAACGCCGACTATGTCGAGGCCGGTCTCACTCCGGGAGAAATCAACTACATGACCTCGCAGGAGAAATTCTCTCCGGCCGTGGTGATGAACATGAGCGTCGGCAAGTCGTGGTACATCCGCCGGACCTACAATTTCGGATTCTCACTCGAAGTCAAGAATCTCCTGAACAACAGGAACATAAAGACGGGCGGATATGAACAGACCCGTCTCCTGACCAATTCCACATATGACAAATATTTCAAATTCGATTCGAAATATTTCTATATGCAGGGAATCAATTACATGTTGAACCTTTATTTCAGATTCTAAGGAGGGGGAAAGATTATGAAAGGGAATATTGCCATGAGATGGAATATGGGTCTGAGGGGGATGATTCTCGCCCTCGCCTGCGGCGCGATGCTGTTCTCCTCCTGCGAGGAGTTCCAGCCGGTTTTCACCGGGAAATACAAAGATCCGGAGACTTACACTCCGTTCGACCCGTCGGAGGTTACGGGAAAGATGCTGACAGTCAAGGAGCTTTCGCAGAGATTCATCGCGGAGGCGGCCAAGGAGGGGAAGACTGCTTCTCTCAAGACCTGGTGCTGGGAAGTTGACGAGGACATCTGGATCAGGGGGCGCGTCACCACTTCCGACAAGTCCGGGAACTTCTACAAGTCCTTCTACATCCAGGATGACGCGAACGGTCCGGGAATAGAAGTGAAAATCGGGCGCACGAGCCTCTACAATGACTACAAGGTGGGTCAGGAAATCTATATCAGCCTTGAGGGGCTTTCCGTCGGGGAATACGGTTACAAGACCGGAAACTACGGTGGCCAGGGCACAATCCAGATAGGTCTGAAAGATCCGGTGCAGGGGGACTATTCGACCGCATATATCGAAAGCCAGTTCATCATCAATCAGCATGTGTTCCGCTGCGACATCGATGACATCAAGGAAATTGCTCCGAGGAGAATCACCTCGCTGCCGTCGGAATCCGACTGCCAGGCCACTTCCGATGCCGTGGGCGCTCTGGTCACAATCGAGGGACTGAAGTACGGGAAAGAGGTTTTCGCGCTGCTCTACATCAGCGGCAACGAGTCGAATAAGAATTCTTCGAACCGCGTCTTCCTTTCGGAGCAGACATGGGGGATAACCACTTGGGCGATGTCCAAGAACGGGTTCCTTGAGTATCTTGACAAAGGATTATGGGACAGTGCGGCTGTCGGCAACAGCGGCGATGAGACCGGGCAGACGCTTGCGGACGTGAAGGATGTTCTCAAGGCCAACGCCAGCGCCTACGCCGTGAGCCAGTACTTCACCGGAGCCGGAGGCACGGTTCAGATCCGCACCAGCGGCTACTCCAAGTTCGCCGATCTCGAAATTGACCCGGAAATCCTGAGCGGAAAGAAGACCGTCTCAGCCACGGGCATACTCACGATGTACCAGGGCAGCGTCCAGCTCGTCCTCCGCGACCAGAACGACATCGTCGTCGAGTAGTAGTTCCGGCTGAATTGTACGAGGATGACTGAAAAGTCCCGCAGGGACCGCGCCGGAGGCGCGAGATACCCCTAATAGGGGTCGCA
>CAVFTG010000027.1:0-15925 GCA_963625415.1 Barnesiella intestinihominis | reverse complement strand
CTCCACGAGAACCTCCGCTGCGGCGTTGTCACGCTCTGAAGCCGACCCATCCGGCGCAGCACCGGAACAGCCGTCAGTGCCGAAGCCGCCGTCTGCATCCCGAGAAGCTTTGAAGCAGGAATAGCCCTCAGCATCTGGGCGGTCGTCAGCACCGAAGCCGGACAAAATCCGGATGTCCCTCATCGCCGAGTGCAGAACCGTACCGGGAAAATCGCCCGTGAACAGCAGGTTGCTCCCCGCACCGACAAAAAGGAAAGGACGCGGCAGCCCGCCGTCCCGCAGCAGTTCCCGCAGCGCGTCCACACTCCCCCACTCGGCATAGGCCGCAGAGCGCACCTTCATCCCGAAGGTGTTCCGTATATCCCTGTTATAATATATCATAAAAACAGCCGTTACCGAAGTCCAACGAAGCAATTCGCTTTTTATTGGACTTTTACCCCACTGTTGCGCCATCTGCCAATGTCTCCGCAGGCATCACGAACCGCATCTTGCCGTCGCCCTGACGCGCCATCAGAATCATCCCCTTGGACTCGATGCCTCGAATCTTGCGAGGAGCAAGATTCGCGAGTATGCAGATCTGCTTCCCGAGCATATCCTCAGGAGAATAATACTCCGCGATGCCGGAAACAATCGTGCGCTTGTCAATGCCCGTGTCAATCGTCAGTTTGAGCAGTTTGTCGGTATTAGGCACGCGCTCCGCCTCAAGCACGGTCGCCGTGCGTATGTCCATCTTATCGAAATCCTCGAAACTGCACTCCGCCTTCTGCGGTTCAACCTTCGCGGCGGCTTCTTTCGCGGCAGCCTCGGCTGCGGCGGCCTCGCGCTCCGCACGGATGGCGTTCAGGCGTGCAATCTGCGCATCGACGACCTCATCCTCGATTTTCGAGAAAAGCAGCTCCGCCTGTCCGAGTTCGTGCCCCTCCGGAAGTATGCTTCCGGAAAAGAGGTCGCTCCACGAGAGGCTAACCGGAAATTCCGCAACAGCGCTCCCGACGGTGTGCAGGGCCGCCGCTTCGGTGGCGGTGAAAATGTTTTCGCCCGAAGTGCCCTCCTCTCCGGCACGGTGGTCTGTGCCCGCATTGATGCCGACACGGAGAATCCTGCGGAGCTTCTCCGCCGAGAACGGAAGGAACGGCTCGAAAGCCACGGCGAGCGCGGCGCAGATCCGGAGGGAGACATTGAGGATGGATGCCGTCCTGTCCATGTCCGTCTTGGCTACCTTCCACGGCTCGGTGTCGGTGAGGTACTTGTTGCCGAGACGGGCGAGATTCATAGCCGCCTTGAGGGCTTCGCGGAAACGGTACTGCTCCACATTGCCCTCAATTTCGGCGGCAATCGCAGGAATCTGCGCAAGCGTCTCCGCATCAATGGCTTCCGGCTTGAGGTCAGCCGGAACCTTACCCCCGAAATATTTGTGCGTCAGAACAACCGCCCTGTTTACGAAATTTCCGAAAATCGCCACAAGCTCGCTGTTGTTGCGGGCCTGGAAATCCTTCCATGAGAAGTCATTGTCCTTGGTCTCCGGAGCGTTGGCGCAGAGCACATAGCGGAGCACGTCCTCCTGGCCAGGGAACTGCTCCAGATACTCGTTCAGCCACACGGCCCAGCCCCTCGAAGTCGAAATTTTGTCGCCTTCAAGGTTAAGGAATTCGTTCGCCGGGACATTGTCGGGAAGGATGTAGCCGCCGTGAGCCTTCAGCATAGAAGGGAACACGATGCAGTGGAAGACGATGTTGTCCTTGCCGATGAAATGCACGAGCTTCGTGTCATCAGACTTCCACCATTTCTCCCAGGTCTGCGGAAGCAGCTCGCGGGTGTTGGAGATGTAGCCTATCGGAGCGTCGAACCAGACATAGAGCACCTTGCCTTCAGCCCCCTCCACCGGCACGGGAACGCCCCAGTCGAGGTCACGGCTCACGGCACGCGGCTGAAGTCCGCCGTCAATCCAGCTCTTGCACTGCCCGTAGACATTGGTCTTCCATTCTTTGTGCCCGTCGAGAATCCACTCCGAGAGCCATTTCTCATACTCGTTCAGAGGCAGATACCAGTGTTTTGTCGGCTTCTTCACCAACGGAGAGCCGCTCAGAGCCGATTTCGGATTTATGAGTTCGTCCGGGCTGAGCGTCGCGCCGCATTTTTCGCACTGGTCGCCGTAAGCCCCTTCCGCACCGCAGCGCGGGCATGTTCCCGTGATGTAGCGGTCCGCGAGAAAGGTCTTGGCCTCCTCGTCATAGTACTGTTCGCTTTCACGGACTATGAACTTGCCCTCGTCGTAAAGCTTGCGGAAGAAGTCCGAGGCTGTCTTCTCATGGATTTTGGACGAGGTGCGGGAATAAATGTCGAAATTGATTCCGAGTCCGGCGAAAGACGCCTTTATGAGTGAATGGTATCTGTCAACGACATCCTGCGGAGTCACACCCTCCTTCTTCGCCTTGATCGTGATCGGAACGCCATGTTCGTCCGATCCGCAGATGAAGAGCACGTCCTGCCCCCTGAGCCTCTGATACCTCACATATATGTCCGCAGGGACATAAACCCCCGCGAGATGTCCGATGTGGACGGGACCGTTCGCGTAAGGAAGCGCGCAGGTCACCAGCTGCCTTTTGTAATCCTTCTTTTCCATATTCCTTTGTTTCAATATATTATCGTATAGTCATATCCCCATATCCTCACATTCTGCCATCCCGAAATCAAAATTTCCAAAAACTTATTTCCGGAACTCCGACGCAAGGGACGACTTCACCCTGCTGAGTTCCGTAATCTTCCGCATCAGCTCCTCCATCTTCCCGGAATCCTGCGTCGCGACGAGTTCCCTCTGAAGACTTTTCAGTTCAAGCTCCACATTGAGCAGCTGAAGCTTTATCAGCGATTTCGGGACATAGGTAACCAGCATGGTATCCGCAGAGGTTAGCGAGTTCTCGAAGTTCTTCACCGTCAGGTTGTACTTGTCGACGAGCAGGTCACGCGTCACCGCGCTTGTCTGCGAATCCGCGCTGTCCCGGAGCCGGGCGAGAATCCGGCTCTGCTGCAACCCCTCATCGTAGAACTTGGCATACTGTTCCAGAATCCGCGCATACATCGAGTTGCGGAAGACCATCCCGTTGTCGTCCAGAGTGTTGAGTATGAAATCGGCGACAGTGGGAATCTCATCTGTCCTGTACGGGGAGTCCTTGTCGAACTTCAGCTCACATTCCCCGTATTCAAGCAGGAAACACAGCAGCTCCCGCTCTCCGGAGGCGGTGAAAGGTTCCTCCACGCGCATTCCGGCATCCCCGGCGGCATCAGGAAACTGCTCCCGAAGCCGCCCGCCGTCCTCCCGGCTCTGCGCCTGCGCGTCATCAGAGCCTCCCTCAGTAACGCCCTCCGTCTCCGAAACGCCCTCGGCGTCCGGACCGGCGGCCGCCTCTCTCGCCGCCTCACGCTCCCGCTGCCTTTTCTCCGCCACGAGCATGGCCTCGCGGGACTGTCTCACCCTGTCGTAGAGCATGCCCTCCTCAGTGCCGAACTTCGCGGAGCATGTCTGTATGTACATCGCCCTGACAATCTGATCCGGAATCAGCGCAATCGTGTCCGCCACCTCGTTGATCAGCGACGCCCGCTTCAACGGGTCGTTCCCCGCCTCTCCGAGGAGCATGTCGGTCATGAAGCCGATGAAATCCTGTTCATGCGCGGAGATATAGTCCTGGACCTCCGCCAGAGTATGCGAACAGGCGAACGAATCCGGATCCTCCCCGTCGGGGAGCAGCACCACACGCACGTTCAGACCGCCACGGAGCACAAGCCCGATTCCCCGCAGGGCTGCATGGATCCCGGCGCTGTCCCCGTCATAGATGATGGTCACGTCGTCCGCGAACCGCTTGATCAGAGCCACCTGCCCAGTCGTGAGCGATGTCCCGCTCGAAGCCACCACATTCAGGATTCCGAGCTGGTGCATGGACAGCACGTCGAGATAGCCCTCGACGAGTATGCACTTGCGCTGCCGGGAAATCTCGTTCTTCGCGAAATAAATTCCGTAGAGCGAACGGTTCTTGACATATATCTCCGTTTCCGGCGAATTGACATATTTCGCCACGCTCTTGTCAGTCTTGAGGGTGCGTCCGCCGAAAGCGATGACCTGCCCCGTGACTGAATGTATCGGGAACATCACCCTGTCGAAGAAGCGGTCCGCCAGAGAACCGTCATCGCGGCGTATGCTCAGCCCCGTCTCGACGAGATAGTCCTCCTTATATCCGGCCTCCCTCGCCGCACGGCTCAGTTCGTCGCGGGACTGCGGCGCCCAGCCGAGACCGTATTTTTCAATCGTCGAGTCGTCAAGTTTGCGTTTCCCGTGGAAATACTGATATGCAACCGCCTGTCCCATGGGAGTTTGCAGCGATTTCTGAAAGAACTCGGCCGCGAACTTCGAGACAATGTAGAGGCTGTCCTTATGCTGTTTGCGGGCGAGATCCTCGGCGGTCTCCTCCTCTTCGGTCACCTCTATGCGGTACTTCTGGCCAAGATAGCGGATGGCCTCGGGAAAGGTCATGCTCTCGTGCTCCATCACGAAATCCACCGCCGAACCCGCCTTGCCGCAGCCGAAGCATTTGTAGATGCCCTTCGACGGGGAGACATAGAACGACGGGGTCTTCTCGTTGTGGAAGGGGCAGCAGGCGATCCAGTTCGCCCCGCGCCGCTTCAGGTCGACGAAATCGCCGACCACGTCCACAATCTGTGCGACATCCAGAATACGCTCAACAGTGTCACGGGGAATCATCACCACACTACCTTTACATATACTTTATCTTGGGCTGCGCCGGCGGCTCAGTTCGCGACCTCGCAGAGGAACTTGAGCCGCACGAGGCGGATTTCATTCTCCTCGCAGTCCTCTCCGAGTTCGGCGACGGCATCCTCCACGGAATCCGATTCCGCCTCGTCCCGGAAATATCCATAAATCTCGTCCACGACATCGTCATCGATGTTCTGCCGGATGTAGTAGTCCAGATTGAGCCTGAATCCGGACTGCACGATTGACTCGATTTCCGTCAGCAGCTCCTCGAAATCAAGCCCGAGAGCCCCCGCGATGTCCTCCAGCGCGAGACGGCGGTCGATGTTCTGGATGATTGTAATCCTATTGTCCGAGTTGTGCCGCACGGTCTTCATCACAGAAAGGTCGTACGGACGCTCTATCTCATTCTCCTCCACATACTTGGCAATCAGGGTCACGAAACCGCCCCCATACTTCCTCGCCTTTCCCTCGCCAACGCCCTGACAGCGCTGTAGTTCGCTCAGACTGACAGGGTACATTATCGACATGTCCTCGAGGGCGGCGTCGCTGAATATGACCCAAGGCTGAAGCTTGAGTTTCCGACCGATATCCCTGCGCAAATCCTTCAGCATGCTGAGCAGCGCCTCATCCCCTCCGCCTCCGCCGGCGCGCGCCGCAGGAACTGCGGCATCGTCGTCATCGTCCTCACCGTCCGCGAACACCCTGTCCTCCGTGAGCATGAGCGGAGCCGGGCTGGCCGCGAATCTGCGTCCTTCCGGAGTCACGGATATGAGTCCGTAGGCCTCTATATCCTTGTCAAGCAGGTGCAGAACTATGCCCTGATGGATGACCGCGCACCAGAAATGGGAGCTGCGGTCACGCCCGGCGCCGAAGAATTCGAGCTTGTCGTGCCTGTAGGACTTGATCAGCGCATTGCTTTCGCCGGCAAGTATGTTCGCGAGATGCTCCGTCTTGAAATGCTCCGGAAGCGCGGTCACAAGGTCTATGACCAGACACATCTGTTCAGAACCGTCGAATCTTTTCTTCGGATGGAGGCAGTTGTCGCACGCTCCGCAGTTGTCCTGAAGATAGTCCTCACCGAAGTAGTTGAGCAGCAGTTTCCTGCGGCACTGGTTGGACTCCGCGTAGGCCACGGTCTCCATCAGCAGCTGCCGGCCGATTTCCTGCTCGGCGACAGGCTTCCCCTGCATGAACTTCTCCAGTTTCTGTATGTCCTTGTAACTGTAGTAGGTGATGCACTGCCCCTCCTTCCCGTCACGTCCGGCGCGTCCGGTCTCCTGATAGTAGCCTTCAAGGCTCTTGGGGATGTCATAGTGAATCACGAAGCGCACGTCCGGTTTGTCGATGCCCATCCCGAAGGCGATGGTCGCCACGATGACGTCCACCTCCTCCATCAGGAACGCGTCCTGATTCTCCGCACGGGTCTTCGCGTCAAGTCCCGCATGATACGGACGAGCCTTTATCCCGTTGATGTTCAACAGTTCAGCGATTTCCTCGACCTTCTTGCGGCTGAGGCAATAGATGATTCCCGACTTTCCCGGGTTCTGCCGTATATATTTTATTATGTCCCTCTTCGGGTCGGTCTTCTCACGGATTTCGTAGTAGAGGTTCGGACGGTTGAACGAGGATTTGAAAACTACCGCGTCCTGGATTCCGAGATTCCTGACTATGTCGCTCTGTACTTTCGGAGTGGCCGTCGCGGTGAGGGCTATTATCGGAGCACGCCCGATTTCATCGATTATCGCCCTAATGCGGCGGTACTCCGGCCGGAAGTCGTGCCCCCATTCCGAGATGCAGTGGGCTTCGTCGACGGCATAGAAAGAAATGCGTATCTCCTTGAGCAGAGCGACGTTTTCAGGCTTCGTCAGAGACTCCGGCGCGACATAGAGAAGTTTTGTCCTCCCCGTCAGCAAGTCCTCCCTGACCTCTGTGATCTGCGCTTTCCCGAGCGACGAATTCAGGAAATGCGCCACGCCCTCGTCCCCGGACACGAATCCGCGTATGACATCGACCTGATTCTTCATCAGTGCGATAAGCGGGGAGATGACTATCGCGGTGCCCTCCATCAGCAGGGCCGGCAGCTGGTAACACATGCTCTTCCCGCCGCCGGTCGGCATCAGGACAAAGGCGTCATTCCCCCCGACAAGATGACGGATTATCTCCTCCTGACCCGGTTTGAACGACGTGTAGCCGAAGAACAGCCTGAGTTTCTCGAACAGTTTTTCTGTGTTTACCATACTCCGCGGAATGAATTATTACTAAAGATAGACATATTTTTGGATATGACAAAATTTTATTTGAGAAAGTTGAGTATCTTTGCGGTTGCTTCGGTTTTTCCGGAGACGACGGAACGTCCGTGACATATGAAGCCCGGCGCAGATGAAATCCCGGGCATATGGATTCCGGGTATATGAAAATGAAAACATATCAAAAATACGCATTATGAAAGCAATCAGAATTTTTGCGGCTGTTCTTGTGGCCGCCCTTGCACTTTCCTGCAAGTCAAACAGCGATGTCAAGGTTGATGTCGAGCTTCCCACCCACGCCGAAACCGATTCAGTGAGCTACCTTCTCGGTATCAACTTCGGTTCGATCCTCAAGGGCAACGGACTCTGCGACAACCTCTCCGAGCTCAACATGTCGGAGCTCAAGAAGGGAATGAGCGATTTCCTCAAGGCCGAGGGCAGCGTCTATGACCCGGAATTCGGCAAACAGTTCAAAATCAACCCTGAGGAGATGGGGCGGATCATCAACGGCTACCTTTCAAAGAAGAGCGAATACACCGCAGCGGTAAACAAGGCCAAGGGGAACAAGTTCCTTGAGGAGAACCTCAAGAACGGAGTTGACACGACGGCATCCGGACTCCAGTACACCATCATCGAGGAGGGAGCGGAGTACAAAGTCCAGCCTAACGACACAGTCTGGGTGTTCTACAGCGGCAAGACCATCGACGGCAAGGAGTTCGACGGCAACATGGGCAAGGAGGAGCCTACACAGTTCGTGGCCAACCGCGTAATCAAGGGATGGACAGAGGGACTCGGACTTCTCGGCGAAGGCGGAAAGGCGACTTTCTACATTCCTTCGAGTCTTGCGTACGGCGAGAGGGGCAACCGCAACATCGAGCCTAACTCAGTCCTCATTTTCGAGGTGGAAGTCCAGAAAGTAGGCAAGTTCGTTCCGAAAGAGGAGACTCCGGAGAAGAAAGGGGCGAAGAAATAGTCCGACAGGAAGTCAATCAGACAAGAGAGTAATCAGACAAGAAAATAATCAGACTATTTTCTATGGCACTTGAAATAGAAGGAAAAATCATCACGAAACTGCCTGTACAGAACGGGACATCCGCAAGGGGGCCGTGGTCGAAGCAGGAGTTCGTGATTGAATACCAGGAGGGGAACTACCCCAACCAGGTGTGCATGAACGTCTGGGGCGAGGACAAGGTGAAGGATCTGGAGCAGTTCCAGGCCGGCGAGACGGTGAAGGTCTCGTTCAACCTTTCAAGCCGCGAGTACAACGGACGCTGGTATTCCGACATCCGCGCATGGAGAATCGAACGCTCCGGCGCGGCTTCGCAGGCGCAGGCTCCGGCATACGGCACTCCGGGATACACCGCCCCGACAGGAGCCGGCGCTCCGCAGCAGCCTGCGGCTTCCGCCGCCACGGCGACTGATTTTGATGCGGCCGGAGGAGATGCGGATGACCTCCCGTTCTGACTTGGGAGGAGTTGAATAAAAAGCGCGACTGAGATTTCTTCAGCCGCGCTTTTATTGTGCACGCCATGACACTGTCCGCTTCTTCATCCCCTTGCTTCCCAATAACCACCTGGACCGAACAAGAAGTCCGTCAGTTCCGGCATGAGATTGAGCCTGCGGATGAGGTCGAGGACGGTGATGCGGTCTCGCATGTAGGGGACGTGCAGGAAGGCTGACCGGAATTCCGCGCGGGAGACTGCAATCATTTCGGGTTCGTATGGCGCATGCGCGGCTTTGAGAAGGGCGCGGAGTTCTGAGACGGTCATGAGTTCGGAAGATAGACGAGCCTTGATTTCCGGCCAGTTGTCCCGCACGCGGGTCAGCTGCTCCCGGAGCTGTTCCCCGCCGGGATGTTTCGCACGGCATTCGCCGATGACCGCTTCCGTCCGGTCTGCCGGTGAACCGGCGAAAACCCGGCGGACTTCCTTTTCCATCTCCGGCCATGACGGCCATGATGAAACGCAGGCATCCACATCCGTCGCAGAAAGGTCGCGGTTCAGAAGGAACTCGTAGCAGGCGGCGGAGACAAGCGAGCCTATGCCCACCTCGAATCCGTGGGGTACAGGACGGCCGGCTGAAAGGAACGACTTGCCGTTTTCAAATCCCGGAACGGTCTCCGCACCGGTGTAGCACAGGTCTGTCATCTCCCAATAGTGCCCGAAGATGTGTTCAACCCCGGAAGACGGACGGCTGCTCTGGTAGGCCTGCATCGCCAATCCGCTGAGTATCAGCCCCTCCGCAAGCTTTTCTATCGCCGACACCTCGCCCGCATAGACCGCCTCGGGACGGGCGAGCGACTCCCGGAGTCCGTCATGGACAAGACCGTAGGAAAACGTGTCGATGCTCTCGCAGCCCATCGCGTCCGCCACAATCCAGTCAGCTCCGGCGGGAATCTTTGCCATAAGGTCGGAATAGCCGGAGACCGCGAGATATTTCGGAGCCTTGGCCGCGACCGCCGGATCCACTATGATTCCGTACGGGGCGCGGCAGTCGAAGGTACGTTTGAACCCGTCCTTTATTATCGATGCACCGTAGGCCGAGAAACCGTCCATGGAGACCGTGGTGGCCACAATCATGTATCTCCGCCCCAGATGTTCCGAGACGAGCTTAGCCAGGTCGTTCACCACCCCGGCTCCGACCGCCACCGGAATCGCGTCCACAGATGCAAGACCGGCTTCGAGCTGTTCGACGAAAGACCATTCCGCGAAGAAATTCCTCTCGCGGAAAATGAAAGGTTCAGCCATCCGGATGCCGGAAGCGGACATATGCCCGTGAACTTCCGCTGCAGCTATGTCCCATGTATTCCCGTCGGCCACAATCACTGCGCATTTCCCCGGGAACAGTTTCCTGAACATTTCCGGTGTCCGGGACAACGCCCCTTCACCGATGATGAGAGCCTTTGTGTCAGTCGTCCTCTCAAGCGCGTTTTCTATATTTTTCAAAATCAGTCCAATTTATGTATCGCGAGTCCGGACCTGAGCTTAGGTTCGAACCACGTGGTCTTAGGCGGCATTATCATGCCGCTGTCGGCAATGTCCGTCAGTTCCTTCATCGACACCGGATAGAGGGCGAAAGCCACGGCCATCTCGCCGCTGTCCACCCTTCGGGCAAGTTCTCCGAGCCCCCGTATCCCTCCGACGAAATCTATCCTCTTATCCTTGCGCAAATCCTTGATTCCGAGGATTTTGTCAAGAATCTGCTCCGAAAGTATCGTCACATCCAGACGCTCAATCGGGTCATCTTCATCGACATGACCCTGATAATCGAGTCGCCACCAGTAGCCGTCAAGATACATCGAAATCTCATGACGGTGCAGCGGAGTGAAGTCGTGGAATCCCATCTTGACAGCCTTAAGGCGTTCTTCTTCAGTCCCGACTCCGTCAAAAGCGAATTTCTTGTGTATCTCGTGCTTGAACGAAATCGGGTCAAGCCCGTTCAAATCCGTGACCACGCGGTTGTAGTCCAGAATCTTGAGATTGCTCTCCGGGAATGCCACGGCCATGAACCAGTTGTACTCCTCCTCTCCCGTGTGCCCCGGATTGTTTTCCCGCCTCTCAGCCCCCACACGGGCTGCGGCAGCCGTACGGTGGTGTCCATCAGCCACATAGAAAGCCTTTATTCCGGAAAACTCCCCTGTGATTGCCGCAATGTCGGCATCGTCGTCAATCACCCAGAAACGGTGTCCGAAGCCGTCGGGAGCGATGAAGTCATATTCCGGAGTCCGTGAGACATATTTCCCCACAACCGAATCTATCAGTTCATCGTCCGGGTAAGAGAAGAACACAGGCTCTATGTTGGCGTTCTGAATGCGCACGTGAACCATGCGGTCGTCCTCCTTTTCCTTGCGGGTGAGTTCGTGTTTCCTGATGCTGCCGTCGGCGTAGTCGTCGATGTGCGCGCAGAGCACGATGCCGTACTGCGTGCGCTCGTCCATGGTCTGGGCATAGACATAGTAGCATTCCTTTCCGTCCTGACGGAGCCATCCGTTCTTCTGCCAGAGGGCGAAGTTCTCGACTGCCTTGCCGTAGGCGGCGTCGGAATGTTCGTCGACCATGGGCGTGAAGTCTATCTCGGGTCTGGTTATATGAAGCAGCGACTTCTCCCCCGCCTCGGCTCTCGCCTCCCCGGAGTTCATCACGTCGTATGGCCTTGCCGCAACTTCCTCAACAATCTCACGCGGCGGACGAAGCGCCGCAAAAGGTTTAACGCGTACCATATTCCTGTAATCTCCTGTCTAATCCATACTCGTTCACATCTGTTCCGGAAGACTGGCTTCACGATGCGGCAATCCGCCTTTCAAAGCAGTCCTTCATTTGTTGAGGCGGAACTTCTCGCAGCCCGTTGCGAAGAACGCGACAATCTGCCGTGCGGCGGCAAGCCCCGCATTGACATTCGCCTCGGCCGTCTCCGCGCCCATCTTCTTCGGTGTCGCGAAATAACGACTTCCGAGAGCCTCCTCAAACTCCCCTGCGGCTTCCGGAGCCACGTCGGTGACATATTTCAAGTCCTCCCTCTCCCTGAGAAGCCCCAGCAGCGAGACCTCGTCAATCACTTCTTTCCGGGCGGTGTTCACGAGACATCCTCCCTTCGGCATCAGCGAGACAAGCTGTGCGCCGACCGAACCCGCCGTCTGGGGGGTTGCGGGAATATGCAGGGAGACGAAATCGCAGGAAGAATAGAGCTGCTCAAGCGAGTCCGCAGCCTCAACTCCGTCCTTTTCGATGTCGTCGGCGCTCAAGAACGGGTCGAACGCCATCACTGACATCCCGAGAGCCTTGGCCTTCGCCGCGACAAGCCTCCCGACATTGCCGTAGGCCTGAAGTCCGAGCCGCTTTCCGAGAATCTCCGAACCCGTGCCGGGCGTGAAACGGTTGCGTGACATATATATCATGAACGCGACCGCAAGTTCCGCCACCGCATTGGCGTTCTGCCCCGGGGTGTTCATCGCGACGACCCCGTGCTCCGTGCACGCCGCGAGGTCAAGGTTGTCGTAACCCGCCCCGGCACGCACCACGATCTTCAGATGCGGCGCGGCGGCAAGAACCTCCGCGCTCACCTTGTCCGAGCGCACAATCAGCGCGTCGGCGTCCGCGACCGCAGAGACAAGCCCGTCCTGTCCCTCGTATTTTTCAAGAAGCGCCAGTTTGTGCCCCTGTGCCTCGACAATCTCCCTTATCCCGTCAACCGCCGCCTTCGCGAACGGTTTCTGTGTCGCAATCAGTATCTTCATGACCGACGTTTGTTATTGTCCGAAATTTCACGGCCGGTCCAGCTGATGTCCCCGGCCATGCCCTCAACCTGTTCAGGCCTTCTCTTCAAGCACCTGAGCCTCGAAATCCCGCATCGCCTGCACGAGAGCCTCGACAGATCCGACAGGACAGGCGTTGTAAACAGAGGCTCTGAATCCCCCGACGGAACGGTGTCCCTTGATGCCGACCATCCCGCGTTCCTTCGCGAATCCGAGGAACGAATCCTGGAGGTTTTCATAGCCCTTTTCCATCACGAAGCAGACATTCATGATTGAACGGTCTTCCGTGGCGGCCGTGCCCACAAAGAGGGAATTGCGGTCAATTTCGTTGTAGAGCATCGCCGCTTTCCTGAGGTTGATTTCGTGAACCGCCTCCACTCCGCCCTGCTCCTTGAGCCACCGGAGAGTCTCACGCATCACGAAAATCGGGAAAACGGGAGGAGTGTTGAACATTGATTTCCCGTCGATATGCGTCTGGTAGTTCAGCATCGTGGGGACATAGTGCGAAACTTTGCCGAGCGCATCCTTGCGGACGATGGCGAAAGACACACCGGCAGGACCGACATTCTTCTGCGCGCCGCCGTAAATGACGGCATATTTCGACACGTCAACCGGGCGTGACATGATGTCGGAGGACATGTCGGCAATCAGCGGCACGGGGCAGTCGATGTCTTCATGCAGCTCAGTCCCGTAAATCGTGTTGTTGGTCGTGATGTGGAAATAGTCCAGATCGGCCGGGATTTCATAGCCTTTCGGTATATAGGAATATGTCCTGTCGGCCGAAGAAGCCACAATCACGGCTTCGGCCCCTTTGGAATCCGCAAAGCCCTTCGCCTCCTTGAACGCCTTCTTCGCCCACACTCCGGTTTCGAGATAGCCGGCCTTCTTCTCGAGGAAGTTCATCACGACATGGAGAAACCCCAGACTGGCTCCGCCTCCGAGCAGAAGAACCTCGTGGGTGTCGGGAATATTCAGAAGTTCCCTCCAGAGAGAGCGGCAATCGTCCATCACCGCCTCCCATTCCTTTGTCCTGTGGGAGATTTCGATTACCGACATTCCTGTCCCGGCGAAATCCTTCAGAGCTTCCCGCGCCGCTTCCACGGCCTGCACCGGCAGGACGCAAGGGCCCGCATTGAAATTATGAACAGTCTTCATATCCATTTATGTTTCACGCGATCAGTCAAACAGTCCGAAGACATCCGGCCGCGTATCGTTCCACAAATATAAACATTATATTTTTGTCCCTTCATATTCCCGCCCCTTCGCCGCCTACGCCTTTCTCACGGTGCATCCCCCGATGTCCGCAACCCGCGAAAGGAAATCCTCTTCGGCCGACAGACGCACGGCTACGGTCAGAGAACAGCAGGTGCCGAACTGCCGGTCACGGGCATCCGTCTTCATGTCTTTCAGCACTTTCATCACGGCATTCATCGACATGTACCCGAACTCAAGGGCATATGTCACCGTCGCGGTCTTCTCCACGATGACGGCCTGTGACAGGGCGTCGTCCGTGGAGCTTCTGTAGGCCCGGATGAGTCCCGGTATCCCCAATTTTATGCCTCCGAAGTAGCGCACCACCACCACGAGCACGTCACTGAGCCCCCGGGAGTCAATCTGTCCGAGAATCTGCCGGCCGGCCGAACCGGAAGGCTCCCCGTCGTCGTTGGCACGGAACACGTCGGCCTTGTAGCCGAGACGGTAGGCGTAGCAGTGATGCCGGGCATCGTGATATTCCTTTTTCAGCGACGAGACGATTTCCTTAATCTGAGTCTCGGTCTCGACGGGATAGGCGAAAGCGAGGAAGCGGCTTCCGTTGTCCTTGAAAAGCCCCTCCGATGTCTCCGCGATGCTGTTGAAAGTGTCTTTTGTTCCGGTCATATGTCCCAGTATCCGTCATCCCGATATTTCAAAAATAGACATATTTTCAATCTTATCAAAATCGCGGGCGCACAAAGCGCGTTTTAACCGGTTTTTGCAAAATTTTTGTGTGCATAGTGTTTCATTTTGTATCTTTGGGGCTGTTTTCGTGGAATGATGATTCCCGCATAATCGTTTTTATCGTATGATATTGAGATACAGAGTTTCCCTGCCCGGGCTGAAGGGTTTTGCCAGAGTTTATGAACTGAAAGCGACAAGTTCGCTCTACTCATTCCACAAGAGGATGCATGCGGACATGGATTTCCCGATGGATCAGATCGTGCTTTTCAAGGCCGTCAATCCGGACGGAAGCGCCATCGCGCGGTACAGCGTACAGAACATGGGCAAGGGGACGATTGACGAGGTGACTCTCGGCGACTGCCACAAGCGGGGCGAGGACAGTTTCGTCTATTTCTACGACACGACCAACAAAAAGAGCGTGCTCGTGGATTTCGAAGGCGAGGCCGAGGCTCGTCCTGGCGCGGTTTATCCCGTTCTCGTCGAGACCAAGGGGCCGAATCCGATTGAATTCGAGAACGGATATGTTGCCTACGAAGACCTGCCGGAAGATAAGAAACGCAACATCATACGCAAGGAGGAGGGGAACTGGGACGATGAGGACGATGATGATTTCGATGACGATGAGGACGACAAGGATGAGGAGGATGATGACAAGGATGAGGAGGATGTCGTCTATGATGAACATGAAGGGGATGACGAATAGGCGGTGGATTGCCGCGGTTTAATCTTCCCGTCCGCCTTGCACTCCATCCGCCTGTTTGCCATCCAGCCAAGAAACTCCGACAGAGTCAAGTGAGAAAAGTTGAGATAATATTGGGACCGACCGGGGTCGGCAAAACCGACTTGGCCATTGAACGGGCACTGGAATGCGGCTCTCCTGTAATCTCCTGCGACTCCCGCCAGATTTTCAGAGAAATGACAATAGGGACGGCCGTCCCGGATGCTTCACAGCTTGCCGCCGTGAAGCATTATTTTATACACAGCAATTCAGTCACTGAAGACTACACCGCCGGGCGCTATGAGATTGAAGCCCGCCGGCTTGTGGACGAACTGTTCGCGCAGGGGCACGAAAGGCTGATTATGTGCGGAGGCTCCGGTTTCTACATCGATGCGTTCGTGAACGGCCTGGACGACTTCCCACCGGCCGACCCGGCACTGCGGGCGGAGCTTTCGGAGCGGCTCCGGGAAGATGGCGTCGGGGAACTTGCGAGACGGCTGAAAGAGCTTGACCCGGAAAGCTGCCGCGGGGCGATTGACCTCTTGAACGGGCAGAGGGTCGTGCGTGCGCTTGAAGTCTGCCTGATGACAGGCCGCAAGTTCTCGTCGTTCAAGACCTCGCCCGTCCGCCGCCACGATTTCAAGATTGAAAAAATCGGGCTGATGCGTCCGAAGGATGAACTTTATTCCCGCATCGACGCCCGCGTACTGCGGATGATTGACGCAGGACTCGTGGAAGAAGTCCGCAGTCTGATTCCTTTCCGCGACCGTCCGGCGCTCCAGACTGTCGGCTACAGGGAGATCTTCGCATGGTTCGACTTTCTCGACGGCAAGGTCAGCACCGACGGATGGGGGCCGACATCTCCAGGAGACGGGCCTGTGACCACGCTTGAGCGCGCTGTGGAGCTGATTCAGCGCAATTCACGGCATTACGCCAAGCGGCAGATGTCCTATTGGAGGCGCGACACCTCCATATTGTGGGAAAGCGTATAAAAAGCGAATTGCCGC
>CAVFTG010000026.1:15046-16196 GCA_963625415.1 Barnesiella intestinihominis | reverse complement strand
GTTGAGAAACGCGAGTTCACGCAGACGGTTCGCAAGAATCTTGTACTTGTATGTCGTCGTGTAGGTGAATATCTCGGCATCCGGGTGGAAAGTTACCGTCGTTCCGGAATCGTCGGACTCCCCGACGACCTCAACGGCGGTGGTCGGCTTTCCCTTGGAATACTCCTGTACGAAAATCTTGCCCTCGCGGTGAATCTCCGCACGGAGGTAGTCAGAAAGCGCGTTCACGCAGCTCACGCCCACTCCGTGGAGACCTCCGGAAACCTTGTAGCTGTCCTTGGAAAATTTTCCTCCTGCGTGGAGGACCGTCAGAACGACTTCGAGCGCCGAACGGTGCTCCTTCTCGTGCATTCCCGTCGGGATTCCGCGGCCGTTGTCCCTGACGGTAATCGAGTTGTCCTTGTTGATGGTAACGTCTATGCGGTTGCAGAAGCCGGCAAGAGCCTCGTCGATGCTGTTGTCGACCACCTCATAGACAAGATGGTGAAGGCCTCTCTCGCCGACATCTCCGATGTACATCGAAGGTCTCTTCCTCACCGCCTCAAGCCCTTCAAGCACCTGTATGCTGTTCGCGGAATACTGCTCTTCCGCCGCCTTGATTTCTTCGTTTTCAATCATTTTCCAAAATTCGTTTTAGCCTGCAAATATAGCGATTATTTTCCAAAACTCAAACGCACTCCCGCCGTGAGTTCAGGCCCTCTCTCCGCATAGAGAGGAGTGCGCTGAATCGTCTGTCCGGTGAGCCTGCAGCCCCTCAGCCAGAAGGAAAGGCTGCGGCTGTAGCGGAACTCCGCCGAAAAATACGGCTCTCCGAAAGCAGGTATGCTGTAGTCCGTCAGAATTCCTGAACCGTTCGTGACGCGTCCTCTGCGGGCGGTCGAGAATTCGCATCCCACCCCGGCGAAAAAGCGTTTCATTATGTTGAAGCTGACGGACAGGTCGCCGGTCAGCGCCGCCGGGGCTATGTACTCGAGAGCGTCGTCGCGGACGAAAAGACCGTTGTAGCGCAGGCCGAAGTCAACTCTCCCCCAGTCATCGGAATAATGCGCGTCGGCTCCGGCGCAAAGAAGTCCGGATGAAGCGTAGGACAGGTCATACACGGGAAGTTTCCAGGTGTCTCCGAGCACGAGGTCAGCCATGCGGACGCTCT
>CAVFTG010000026.1:0-15010 GCA_963625415.1 Barnesiella intestinihominis | reverse complement strand
GCCGAGGACGCCCGTTCCGAATAGGAGACGAACGCCCCGTAGCCGAAAACGGAGCGGATGCGTCCGCTGAGTCCGAAAGTCGCCTTCACCCTCTCCACCGTGTTCGCAAGCACGGGATGACGTGAAAGCCCGGAGCAGGATATTCCGTAGTGCCTGTATTCGCCGACGGTCGAACTGTAGGAGTTCATGCGTTCCCCGCCCTCCACTTCAAGCCGCAGGGCGAGCGGCAGCCTGGTGAAGCCGTAGCCTATCTTCAGCGCCGGGTAGACATACTGACTCTTCGCGGCGTTCTCCGCTCCGGCATCGTCCGAGACGAACGGAACGTCTATTTTCAGCCCGAGATCGAATGACCATCCCCTTACATTGAGCCTGTAGCCGGGAGCGATTTCCATAATGGCCGCCGTATGTGTCAGCGGATTCATGTACGGCGGAACCTCCGCGTTCACATATGACGCGACGTCGGCATTGACATCCACGACGATACGCCCTTTCTTCCGGGTGGAGACATCGAGAGTGATGCCCGTCGCGAACGAATGTTCCCCGAGAGACAGTGCGGAACGGTCCGGACCGGAACCGTCAAGACTGACTCCATATTTCGGGTTCATGCAGTCATGGGCGAGACCGTATTTCATCCATGCCTCGAACCTCACTCCTCCGCCGACCGTGTCCTTCGAGAACACCCGGATTCCGGATGTCCCCTTGTCAAGGCTGCGGCTTCTGAGCCAGTCACGCTGCTGCAGACCCGAGTAGGCGATGTCCGCCGTCATCCCCACTCGGGGCCAGTCGTACCTGAGTGACACCCCCGCGCCGTTGTCCATGTCATAGTTCCAGTCCCCCCAATACTGCCGCTTCCCGTCGGATTCCAGCCCTGTGAGACGCTGCCGCCCGTCCAGACCGACCTTCCGGTAATCACCGGCGAAGGAACGGTGGCTGCCGCAGATGTCCAGAGACAGCCTCCCGTTGGAAACCGGAGTATAGACCAGGTCAAGCTCCGGATGCAGAGTGTAGCCCAGTCCCGCGTCCATGTAGAACTTTCCCTGCCGCCGGCTTCCGGAGGACGGCTTCATCTTCACGCTGTAGGGGCTGAATTCATAAGCCCCCCGATATGGCTTGTCGAATACGGAATAGTCGAAAGTCATGTCGAAACGGCGCACGGAATCCGGCACGGCCATCTCTATCTCGCCCTTGCGGGCATTTTCGGTCGCCGCCATGTATTTGTTGGTTACGACGACGGTCGGATTATAGTTCTGCGCCTGCACCGCCGCGGAAAACGCGCACAAGAAGGCGAAGGCAGTCACGTATCTGTTCATAAATCCCGATATATCAATTCATTATCATATTTCACGAATCCATCATTTCCCGTCGAGGGCGGAAAGACGCTCCAGACGCATCAGGACATTGTCCCGGATGTCATCGCTGTCCGACTGAGGACTGTAGCCGTCACGGATGCTCTCGAAAGTGGCCCTTGCCTGACGCAGATCCCCCTGCTCGGCGAACGAGTCCCCGAGAACGATGAAAGCCTTTGCGAGATAGTAGTTCTGTGTCGTCCCGGATTCGGAGAATGCATAGACGAGGCTCTCGACCCCTTTGTAGTCGGCACGGTCGAACCTGTCCTGAATCAGCAGATACTTGGACTCGGCGCCGTAGGCATCGGAAGGATTCTCCGCGAGAGAGGTGAAAATCCCGAAGGCGTCGTCGCGGCGGCTCAGGGACAGGAGAGACTTGGCCCGGACATATTCCGTTTCGCGGCGAAGTTCCGTGGAAAGCGAGTCGAGCGCGAGAACGGTTCCGGCACAGATTTCCGCCTCCGGATAGAGTCTCGCCCGGTAGGCCGAGCGCATCCTGCCGACATAAGCGCCGTCAGCCGCCTTTCCCTCCGGGATGCGCGTGCAGATTGCTGTGTAGGCGAGATAGGCTTCGTTCCAGCGCTCAAGGCTGTAGGACAGTTCCGCGTAACGGAGCATCGCGGTCTCCTTGAACGCGCCCTCCCCACGGTCTATGATGCTCTCGTAGGCATCCCGCGCACGCTCATAGTCACCGGAAAGACGCAGGCACTCGGCGACGCAGAACTCCGCCTTGTCGCGGTTGCGCCCGGAAGGATATTCCTGAAGGTATTCGGCCATGGCGGTGCGGGCCTTCGCGTATTCCCTGTCGAGGAAAAGCTGCTCGGCCGAGGCGAAGAAGAAATCGTCCTTCTCTTCGGCTGTCTTGACTCCGCCCTTTCCTATGCCCTCGATGTAGGCGAGGTAGTCTTTGGCACGCCCCTCGGATCTGTAGATTGATTCTATCGCAAGCAGGGCGTTGTCCGCATACTCCGTCCCCGGCATGTTCTCCGCCACGCGGGCGTAGCATACGAGAGCCGCGTCCCTGCGGCCGGAATTTCTTTCGACCATCGCCTTCTCAAGCAGAGCCTGAGCGACCTTTGAACTGTCAGGAACGAGCGTTATCACCTTGTCGAAACAGCCTGTGGCGGATTCCGGTTTTTTCGCCTCGACATAGCTCCGGCCGAGTTCCAGCATGGCGTCGGCGTAATGTTCGGACGACGGGTCGGCCTCATTCACCTCGGAAAGCCGGGCGATTTTCTCGGAGAGTTTCCCGTCAAGGCCGTAGGCCACTGCGGACTGCCAGTAAGGGTAGATGTCGTCCGGGTTGCGGTAGCTGTCAGCGACAAAGGCGTAGGACTTCGCGGCCGCCTTGTAGTCGCTGCGGATGAAATCGCAGTCTGCCGCCCTGGTCAGAGCGTCTTTCCTGAAACCGGAGGCGCCGTCCGTGTAGGTGCCGTTCTGCTGTGCGGCGTATTCGTTGAACCACTTGGCCGCCAGTTCATAGTCCCCCATCTTGAAATATGAGTAGGCGATGTTGTAGGGGATGAGACTTCCCTCACGCATCCCGTTCAGGGCGGAGATGTTGTAGAGGGATTTCGACAGGGAGAGGGCGTCGGCATAGTTCCCGTCCCGATAATGGATTTCAGCGAGCCAGTAGCGCGCGAGGGAGTTGAACTGCTCGTCCGGAGAGGAGTAGAACGCGGCGGCCTTCAGGCATGGGACGGCGGCGCGCAGAGAGCCTGCGGAAATGAGCTGCCGTGCACGGAGATAGTTGGCCTTCATGTAGTTGCGCCGCATCTCCTCTGTGAGTTCGTCGATGTTGTCGTAGGCGTCGATTGCGCCCTGATAGTCGCGGCTGTACAGCGCGGTGATGGCGATGTAGCCGTAGATGTCCTGGCTGTCGGTCTCCGGATAGCGGCTGAGGTATCTCTTGAAAACGGAAACGTCCTTATTGAGGTCGAAAGCGAGTTTCGCGTAATTGAAAAGAGCGTCCTTCTCTATCGCCTTGTCCCATGACTGCCCGGAAGCGTCGCGGAAGGCCTCCATCGCGGCGACCTTGTTGCCGGTGCGGATGTAGGAATACGCCCTGTGGTAATCGGCGATCTGCCCGAGAGAATCCGTCCTCTCCCCCATTTTCTCGAAATTCTCTATCGCCCCGGCATAGTCCCCGGACGCATAGAGCACTGAACCGGCGAAGAAACGGTCGGCACGGTTCATCTCCGGGTTTCCGGAGGCGTTTATTTCGTAGTATTTCCTTGCGGTCGCGACATCCCCGCCCACGAGCGCGGACTCTGCGATCATCCTGTTCAGGCGCGGTCTCCTGTCCTCGGGCACCGAAGCCGAAAGTTCCGGGCCGTTTTTCAGCACATAGCCGTATTCCTTCAGCATGAAACGGCATTCAAGCGTGTAATAGCCGGACATGTCGGCAAAACGCGGATCCTTCCCGGATTTTTCGAACCATCCGACGGCCTCCCGGAATTCATTCCTGCTGTAGCATATGCAGCCGAGAGAATACTGCGAAGGAGCCGTATAGTCCGACTTGGGCAGCGAAACGACCTGACGGAAAAGCCCGTAGGCCTTGTCGAGGTCACCTGTCTCCCGGGCGGAGAACGCATATTTGAAAAGATATTCAATACGCGACGAACGCCTCAGCTGCTCCGGCTTCACCTCCCCGAGAATCTCAGCGCACCCGGCATAGCGCCCCTGTGAGAAAAGATTCTCCGCATGGGCGAAACGCAGACGCGGAATCATCTCAGAATAAGGATATTCCTCGACGAACGAGTCGATGTCCCTGACATATCCGTAGGTTTCGAGAGATGCCGAACACAGGATGGCATAGGCTTTCGCCTCCGAAGATCCGGTTTCATCGTATATTTCCTCGAAAACAGCCCTCGCGCTGCTGTACATTCCCTGGTCATAGAGCCTGAGTGCGCGGGAGAAATCCGTCGTCGGCAAGGCCATGGAGGACATTACCGTAAATATATACAGTACTTTGAACATAATCCGAAAATTTCACAAATTTACTCAATTTTTCTCACTATCTTTGCGTGGATATGGCATTTTTCGCACATATCGTTCCGAAAATTATACTTTCCGGAACATGTTGTCTGAACATCTAATTTACAGAATCTGTCATGAATCCGCTCATACAATTCAAAAACGCCGAAATCACCAACGGGGAGACTCCTGTCATATACGGACTGGACATGACGGTGAACGGGGGAGATTTCGTGTATATCGTCGGAAAGGTGGGGACGGGAAAGACATCGATCATAAAGACCATGATTGCGGAGAACCACCTTGAGAAAGGTGAGGGGGAAGTCTGCGGATACGACCTACGGACAATCAGGGAAAAGGAGATTCCTTTCCTTCGCAGGAAAACAGGCGTGATCTTCCAGGATTTCCAGCTGCTGATGGACAGGAGTGTCCACGACAATCTCCGCTTCGTCCTCGAAGCGACCGGCTGGAAAGACGGAGAGGGGATGGAAAGGAGAATCGGGGAGGTTCTCGAGGCCGTCGGCATGAAGCACAAGGCCCACAAGATGCCTCACCAGCTGTCCGGAGGCGAACAGCAGAGGATTGCCATCGCAAGGGCGATTCTGAACCGCCCGGAGGTCATTCTGGCGGACGAGCCCACGGGCAATCTCGATGTCGAGACGGCTGAGTCGATCATGCGTCTGCTGCGGAGAATCAACAGCGGGGACGGGACTGCGGTGGTGATGGTGACCCACAATCTCCGGATATGCGAAAAGTTCCCCGGGAGGGTGCTGGTCTGCCGTGACGAGGGCTGCACGGAACTTGAGGGCAGGCCGTTCCGGGAGAACCCCTCAAAGGCCGAAAACACACGGTCGACGGATTGTTCTGAACAGGAAAGACCTGAATTGTCTTGAACAGGAAAGAAAGATACGGCGCGGTTCTCGGAGCGCTGAAAAGGACGATGGGCAGGGTGGGGAGCGAACTTTCGTTCGGTTCGCCGTTCCAGCTGGTCGTGGCGGTCGTGCTCTCGGCGCAGTGCACGGACAAAAGGGTGAACATGGTGACCCCTGAGCTTTTCAGACGCTGGCCAGACCCTCAGGCGCTGTCCCGGGCGTCGTTTGAAGACTTGTTCGAAGTCGTGCGCACGGTGTCCTACCCCCGCAGCAAAGCCGTACATCTGATTGAACTCTCAAAGATGCTGGTCAGCGATTTCGGAGGGGAAGTCCCGTCCTCGACGCAGCAGCTGATGCGGCTTCCGGGAGTCGGGAGGAAAACCGCGAACGTCGTCGCGGCGATTGTCTACGGGGAGCCGGTGATTGCGGTGGACACGCATGTCTTCCGGGTCGCGCGACGCATCGGGCTGTCGAATGGAACGAATGTTGAGCAGGTGGAGAAGGATCTGACCGGGAACATCCCGGCCGAAGAGCGCCCGGACGCCCACCATTATCTTCTGCTTCACGGGAGATATGTCTGCACCGCCCGCGCCCCGCGCTGCGGAGAATGCGCCGTGCGGGAGTGGTGCCGTGAATACGGGAGCGTGCGGACAAATGGACATATAACAAGAGATACGGACATATAATCATTCAGGAGACAAACGCTTATGTTTTACGTGACGTCGGAGAACATTCTTTTCATCGGTTCAATACTCCTTTTCTGCAGCATACTCGTGTCGAGGGCAAGTTCGAGATTCGGAATCCCGGCCTTGCTGCTCTTCCTTCTTGTCGGCATGCTGTTCGGGAGCGACGGTCTCGGAATCGTCTTCAACGACGTGAACAAGACCAATTTCATCGGAATGGTGGCTCTGTGCGTCATTCTGTTCACCGGCGGCATGGAGACGAAATTCTCCGACATCAAACCGGTGCTCGGCCCGGGTCTGGTGCTTTCGACGCTCGGCGTGCTGCTGACTGCCGCAATCACGGGAGGATTCATCTACCTCCTGAACGGATGGAAAGGAGTTGGACTCGGGCTGCCGCTCATTTCCTGCCTGCTGCTCGCCGCGACGATGTCCTCTACTGACTCCGCCACGGTGTTCGCGATGCTGCGGGGCAAGAGCATGAAGCTGAAGAACAATCTCCAGCCGATGCTTGAGCTTGAGAGCGGTTCAAACGACCCGATGGCCTACATCATAACGGTGGTCCTGATTGAAATCGCCACGACGCTCGGAAGCGGGACGGCTCCGTCTGCGGAAGTCAGTGCGGAGGCGGTGCAGGCCGCAGGTTTCGCGAGCATGGCAAGTTACACGACCTACATGACGGTGTGGAACGCAATCAAGGTGTTCCTTCTCCAGTTCATAGTCGGAAGCGCGGTGGGAGTCGGAATCGGCTATGCCACTGTCTGGCTGCTCAACAAGGTGCAGCTCAACAACACCCCGCTCTACGCGATAATGCTCCTGAGCATAGTCTTTTTCGCATACTCCCTCGCCGGGATGCTCTCCGGAAACGGTTACCTCGCCGTCTATATCGCCGGCATACTCATCGGCAACAGCAAGTTCAACCACCGCAAGCAGATTCTCGCGTTTCTCGACGGACTCACGTGGATGATGCAGATCGGGATGTTCCTCCTCCTCGGTCTTCTCGTCAATCCAGTCCAGATGCTGCACACGGCTCCGGTTGCGATACTCATCGGAGCGTTCATCATGCTCGTGGCTCGTCCGGCCGCAGTATTCGGATGTCTGCTTCCGTATCGCGGAATAAGCCGGAAGTCCAAACTGTTCGTGTCGTGGGTCGGGCTGAAGGGAGCGACCCCGATAATTTTCGCCACCTACCCGATTCTGAGCAACATCGAGGGAGGCGACATAATCTTCAACATAGTGTTCTTCATCACGCTGATGTCACTCGTAATTCAGGGAGGAACGCTTCCTTCCGTGGCCAAGTGGCTGAAGCTCAATGACGAGTCGGCCGTTCAGGAGAAAGAGTTCGACGTGGATCTCCCGGAAGAGGCCGGAGACCTCACCGAGACTACGCTCACCGAGAAGATGATAGGCGACATGACGGAAAATGGAGGGACGTCACTCAAGAATCTTTCCCTGCCGGAGGGCGTGCGCGTGCTGATGATCAAGCGGGAGAGCAGGTTTCTTGTGCCTACCGGCAGCACTGAGCTGCGGGCGGGGGATCACCTGCTGCTCATCAGCGAGTCCAGACCGTCTTAAAAGGCGCATTGCTTCGTTATGCTCCTCAATGAAATCCTCACAACCGGCAGGTTGCTGCGGTTTCATTTTCGTCGCAAGCCTTGCACTGCATCCTTTTAAGACGGTCTGGCTTTCCGCTTTCTGACGGCGCATTGCTGCGTTACTTGCAGGACATGATGTCGAGAATCATGCTGTCGGCGTTCTGCATGCCGACGGAACCGATGCGGCCGAGGTTGCGGATGGTCTTCTCGATGTCCTCCTCGATGATGCCGTCGTTGGCGGAGATGCAGATGTCGTCGAGGGCGAGGACAGCGGACTGGATTGAGCTTGACACGCCGGAGGCCACCTTCATCGCGCAGCCGACCTTCGCACCGTCGCAGACCATTCCGGTGATGTTTCCGATCATGTTCTTGATGGCGTTGCAGACCTGGGCGTAACTGCCTCCATGCAGATAGACAAGCCCGCAGGAGGAGCCCGTGGAGGCGATTACGCAGCCGCAGAGAGCGGAGAGCCTGCCGAGATAACTCTTTATGTGTATGGCGACAAGATGGCTCAGGACAAGAGCCCGGGCAAGCTGTTCGTCAGAAACTTCACGGTGAAGGGCAAAGGCCACAAGAGGCATCGTGACGGTGATCCCTTGATTCCCGCTGCCTGAATTGCTCATCGCCGGGAGCGTGCAGCCGGCCATCCTCGCGTCCGAGGCGGCGGTGGTCAGAGACATCGCGCAGCTGAGGAAATCCTTTCCGAAAACAGGAGTGAACCTCTCGTCGGCGATTGTCCTGCCGACCCGCAGACCGTAATTTCCCCTGAGACCCTCCTCCGCAAGCCGGAGATTCATATCCCTCGATTCAAGAATGAAACTTATGTCGTTGAAAGCGACATTGTCCGCGAAATCATATATCTCCGCGACAGAAAGCCGGCAGTCCGGAGCCGTCTTCTCCCCGTCATCGCCGGAACCGTCGGAGGAATCTGCCAGGGCATCAAGAACCAGAGAGTCATATCCCATTCTCACAATCCTGTCGTGGGAATCCGCGATGACGGTTTTTCCGCAATGCGTCTCCCCAGCGACCGGTGCGCTTACGACCGCACTCACAAAGAGCTTGTGCCCGTTCTCCGCAGCCATCTTCACTTTCACCCGCCCCTGTGCGACCATCCGCTTCGCCTTCTCCACGGCCTCCGGGCACAGCTCGTTCAAGACTTCGAGCCCATATTCCGACTTTCCGCAGACTGCTCCGAGAGCGGCCGCGATGTGCAGTCCCACCATTCCCGTGCCCGGAATTCCAACCCCCATCCCGTTTTTAAGAACATTTCCGCTGACTTCGACGGCGATTTCCATCCCGTCGCAGGGCCGTTCGGCAAGGGCGAGACGCGAGACGAGAATCTCGGCGGCCTTGGCGGCCGCAAGGGCGACGGCAATCGGTTCGGTACACCCGAGGGCGGGTTTAACCTCCCTGTGAAGAAGTTCTATGATTTCATTTTCTCTCCGGGTCATGGTAAAAGTGTCTGAAAAATGTATGAAAAAATGTCTTGGAAACCTGTTGCGGAATCATTTGCCGAAAAACTCCAGGCAGAAGCCGATTATGTCCCCCATCTCTTTTCTGTCAGTCACCGTCTCGATCGGGAAGCCGATGCAGACAGTCCTGTAGCCTCCGCCGTCATAGGTGACTCCGGCTGAAATCCCCGTGTCCCGGTAGCGAAGGAAAGTCCTGCCCGAGGGATTTGCCGGAACGATTCCGTCCGGAGCCTCGACGCAGTAGCATCCGCCGTTCGGCGTGTTCGCGAACCTGCCCGAAGACTCGCGACGCCCCTCCGCGACCCATCTGTACTCTCCGCTGCGGCTCGCGTGACCGTTCATCGGTCTGAATCCGAGCACTTTGGCGGCGAACCCGGCACCGGATCCGCAACATCCAGGATAAATCCCCTCTTCAAGATCGGTTCCGATGTTCGCGCCGGAGACAATCACGCAGCCGCCTCCTTCCGTGAACTCCATCAGCCGTTTCTGCAGGGCATCGGGAAAGACCCCGAACCGCGTTCCGACCTTGCCCGTGCCGATCGGAGTCGTGCCCTGCTTGCCGCAGATGAGATCGAGAATCTGACAGCCAGTCACAGCCCCATCAGGTCCTGCGGTTCCCGCCTCCGCCCCCAAAGACGCGAAAGCTTCCGAACTCATGGACACGAAGCCGTGTCCGAGCTTCAGGAACTCCCGCCCGTGGACAAACGGATAGTCAAAACTGTTGCCCGCGAGAACGGAAGCCGCCATGTCAGTCCACGAGGCTCCGAATCCCGGTGCGTCATCGTCCCTCCACTCGAGGGAGCGCCGGAACTGGTAAGTTTCCCCTATATAGTTGATTCTCCGCTCATAATCCACTCCCCCGCCGTTCCGGCTGTCGAACCCGGCATATTCCGGAGTGTCGATGTACGACGGCGCGGCCACCCGCGTGAAGTTATTTACAATCAAGACATTTCCCTTATCCTTCCCTTTCGGCCGCCCGACGCTCAAAATCTCGGACGGGAACGACTTTCCCCCGTCGTTGAAAGCCGTTACGCGGAAACTGTAGACATGACCCTTCTCAAGTCTCAATGAATATGAAACCCGCCCGTCAGGTGCAGTCTCAATGTCTTTGAGAACCACGCCCCCGTCGAACACCCCTCCGTCAATCCGTGTGCTGAGGATATATCCCTCCGGAGCGGCCGTCGGTTCGAGCCTGTCCACCCTCGGGAGCCAGCTGAGAGTGACTGAATATCCCCTGTCCTCCTCCGTGCCGGGCATCGCCGCAAAGGACCGGACGGGGAGAGGCTGTACGGCGTAGGGACGGCCGTAGCGGTTGCTGAGGTATTTCAGCATCCCCTTGTAGACCGAACGGGAGACAAGAAATCTGAACGATGGGTCAAGCCCGAACTTCATGTCGGTGAAATTCTGGTGCGAGAGCAGTTCGAGAATCATCGACGGGGAGGCCGGGGTCCGGGATTCGAGGTAGGAGCGGTCTTTTGTCCCGCGCCTTGTCCAGTCCGGGTCGAAGCTTGCGCGTATGTCCGTGACTATCTGCGACTGGACTATGTCCGCATATTCCCGGCCAGTAGTCCGCTTTTCGCCCGAAGGCAGGTCGGAGCGGCCTTCAGAAACCGAGGTGTAGATTGCGAGCGTGCCTATCGTGGTGTCGCGTGCTGCGGTCCCGGCATCGGTGTGGAACGCGAAAGAAAGGTCAATGGGGATTCCGAGTCCTTCCGCCTTCCGGTTCATCCGCGACCCCCCGCTGAGCCAGTCCGTCCATGTCCCCCGGCACATATAGTCGTCGCGGTAGTCGCTTTCGCCCTCATTCTGATTCCAGACCCTTTCGGGAGCGCCGTACCACTGGAGGCTGTATCGCGCCGCCTCAGCATAGCGCGGCATTCCGGAGACTTCCGCTGGCGGCGGAGTCGTCTTTCCCGCATCCGCTCTCCCGTCGGCTGAAGCGCCTGACGTGCCGTCTCCGGAGATTCCCCGGGCGACATTTCCCATCCCGCCGCCGAATCTCACGGCATCGGCGCTGATGACTCCCCCGCCCGACGCGCCGCCGTCAAGAACCACGCATCCGCCCCCGTCCCTGCCGAAAGGGAAAGTCCCGAGATAAATCCATGTCCCGCCACCGATCTTCTGGTTAACAAGGAATTCTGTCGAACCCCCGAGATGTTTCACGGTGTAGTGCGCCGACTCGGAGCTTTCCGGCAGACTGCGGTAGGAGACATAGACGGCATATTCCCCATCCTCCTCGATTTCCGGCCGCCAGACAGCCTCAGGCGCATTCTTCTTCGAGCCTTTTCCGCATACTGCGGAAAGGGACGTGCCGGCCGTGAACGGATTGTCCCCGTCATGAATCACCTCCGAGATGTCGGCGAATCCCGGTTCGGCGATTTTCCAGCCGCCTTTCACACGGAAACTTCCCTTTGTGCGCGAGGTTCGGTAAATGTCATTGTCAATCACATATTCCGCCCTGTTGAGATCCCTTTCCCTCGGAAGCATCACATACGCCCCGGCATTTTCCAGCATGGGGACGAGAAAGGGCAGCACGAAACTCTGGGTGAACATGTCCTCGACTGTCTGGAAGAGACACGCACGCTGCCATTCCCAGCGCTCGAGCGACTGCTCGTAATAGTAGCCGTGACTTTGCCACAAGGCTATGTTCCTGTGCTCCAGCCCACGGCTCCACTCCATCGCGCCGACCCTGCGGACAATGTCCTTTTCCCGTGCCGCCGGATCAGGGACTCTGTGCGGGCTTTTTGCCGGGACGCCGCCGAAAGTGAGTTCCGGAGTGATGAAGTCCCTGAGCGGGCTGCGCTTCGAAAAAATCTCCCCGACTGAACGTCCCGCATATTTCTTGGGGAAACAAGATTTCATTTCCTTTCTGAACCATTCGATGTCTCCCTCATGCCATGGGTAGTCACCGAGAGTCTGCTCAAAGTAGAAATCCAGCTGCCTGCCCCTGCGCAGCACTTTCCGAAGTTTCAGGCTGTCGGAGCGGACACCGGTGTGCCTTTGCAGCCGTACTGTCAGGCTGTCGCAGCACTCCCGGAACTCGTCGCGGGTCTGGGCGTCCGCAAGGGGAGCCGCGGCAATCGAAAGAGACAAGCCCAAAGCCGCCCCGGCAATCCCTCTGAGTATGACATGTATCCTGTCGAAGTTCCGCATATCCCCACTACAGCTGCTGCATGTCATTCAACTTCTTATAATAGCCGTCAATCTTGAGCAGCTCCTCATGCCGCCCGCGCTCCACAATCCGCCCGTCCTGCATCACGCAGATCTCGTCCGCATTCTTGATGGTCGAAAGCCTGTGGGCGATGGCAATCGTGGTGCGCGAACTCATCAGCCTGTCCAGAGCCTCCTGCACCAGCTTCTCGGACTCCGTGTCCAGAGCCGAAGTGGCCTCATCCAGAATCAGAATCGGCGGGTTCTTGAGAATCGCCCTCGCGATGCTGATTCTCTGCCTCTGGCCTCCTGAAAGCATCCTTCCGCCGTCTCCGATGTTGGTGTCATACCCATGCTCCTTCTCCATGATGAAGTCGTGCGCGTTGGCAATCTTCGCCGCCGCGATGACATCCTCCATCGTCGCATTCTCCACCCCGAAGGCTATGTTATTGAAAATCGTGTCGTTGAAAAGAATCGCCTCCTGATTCACATTGCCTATCAAGCCGCGCAGCGAATGAACCGAAAGATTCCGTATGTCCACGCCGTCAATGGAGATGGAACCTCCGCACACGTCGTGATACCTCGGAATCAGATCCACCAGCGTCGATTTCCCGGAACCCGACTGCCCCACAAGAGCTATGGTCTTCCCCTTCGGCACAGTGAGACTGATGTCTTCAAGCACGTTACGCTCCCCGTTGTAGGAGAAGAACACGTTCCGAAGGTCGATGCTTTCTTTGAAATCTTCGATTATGACCGGTTCGGCAATCTCCTTTATGCTGTTCTCAGCGTTGAGAATCTTGTCGACCCTCTCCATGGAGGCCAGACCCTTCGGGATGCAGTAGCTCGCCCGGGAAAGATCCTTGATCGGCTGAAGGACGCTGTAGAGTATGACCATGTAGAATATGAAAGTCGGCGCGTCGAAAGCATCGTTCCCGTTGAGAATCAGCGTGCCGCCGAACCAGAGGACAATCATGATCATGATGGTGCCGAGAAATTCGCTCACCGGATGCGCCGAGGCCTGCCGCGTGGAGACCCTGCCGACAAGATGCCTGTGCTCATTCGCCGTTCTGAAAAATCTGTCCTTCATCTTCCCCTCGGCATTGAACGCCTTGATGATCCTCAGGCCGCCGAGCGTCTCCTCCACCTGGGACATCGTGTCGCTCCATTTCTCCTGCGCCTCAAGCGAATTCCTTTTGAGCTTCTTGCCCAATGCGCCCATCCCCCAGGCCATTCCCGGCACCACAAGCAGGGTGAACAGCGTCAGCTGCCACGAAGTGAACAGCAGCGTCCCGAAATAGAACAGGATGAGTATCGGATTTTTGATGAGCATGTCCAGCGAACTCGTGATGGAGTTCTCGATTTCGTTGACGTCACCGCTCATCCTCGCGATGATGTCACCTTTTCTCTCCTGAGAGAAGAACCCGAGCGGAAGGCTCAGTATCTTGTTGTAGACCTGCACCCGTATGTCCCTCACGATGCCCGTCCTCATCGGAATCATCACCGCCGAAGACCCGAAATAGCACCCGGTCTTGAGCGCGGTCATCACCCCGAGGAAAAGCCCGAGCAGCAGCAGCGTCATCGACGGGCCGTAAACCGAGATGAGCCGGGACATGTAATAATACATGTTGTTCAGCAGCATTTCCTTGAACGAAGCCCCGCTGTCCCACGGAATGAACGAATACGCCGTTCCGTCGAGATTGAAAATCATCTTCAGAATCGGGATTATCAGCGTGAACGAGAATATGTTGAAAACCGCCGAAAGTATGTTCAGAATGACCGAACCGGCAAGATATTGCTTATATGGGCCGACGAAACGCCGTATGACCTGTAAAAATTCCTTCATTTTGGTGAATATATGTCCGAACCGACAAAGGTACGCAAATTTCGGCAAGATTCCGACACGGCCCAAGCGAAGAAGAACAACGAAGAAGAACAGCGCAGAAGACTGAAGAAGAACAAAGAAGACGCGAAAAATTTTGCCGAATATGAAAATTTGCGTACATTTGCGCTCCCGAAACGGGAACTGCGGCCTGCGCTGTCGCGGGGAAAGTACGGAAACCAATTAAAAATCAATAAAATGAAAAAAGGTCTTCATCCCGAAACCTACCGTCTTGTAGCTTTCAAGGATATGTCTAACGATCAGGTATTCATCACAAGATCCTGCGCGAACACTCGCGAAACAATTGAAATCGAGGGCGTTGAGTACCCTGTTGTAAAAGTCGAGATTTCGAACACCTCACATCCGTTCTACACGGGCAAGATGAAGCTCGTCGACACGGCGGGTCGTGTGGACAAGTTCTACCAGAGATACGCGAACAAGAAGAAATAATCTTTTTGGAAGTAAAACGAAGGGAGGGTGACCCAAAAGGGGCATCCTCTTTTTTATTATGTAGTGCGGATTTTTATTATGTAGTGCGGAACTCCACAGCGGCAGCAGCTTGCTCCAAGCTCCAAGCTCCAAGCTCTAAACTCTAAGTTCTAAGCTCTAAGCTCTAAGCTCTAATTAACTGATATTGCTGTAGTCGCGCACGCAGTATTTGTCCTTGCGCAGCTCCTCGACGAGGCTGCGGTTTCTGTCAGCGGAAAGGGTCGGGTCTTCGTCCAGAACTGCGGCGGCGGCACTGCGGGCGAGGCTCAGAATCTGCCCGTCTCTGGCGAGCGAGGCGATGTTCAGGGCTATGGGGAGGCCGCTCTGTTGCGTGCCCTCGAGGTCGCCTGGTCCGCGCATCTTCATATCCTCCTCGGCAATCTCGAACCCGTTCTCCGTCCGGCACATAAGTTCGATGCGGCTGCGTGACTCCGCACTCATCCGCGTCCCTGTCATAAGCACGCAGTAGGACTTTTCGCTTCCGCGCCCCACGCGGCCGCGCAGCTGGTGCAGCTGGCTCAGGCCGAAACGCTCCGCGCTCTCGATGACCA
>CAVFTG010000025.1:5999-16352 GCA_963625415.1 Barnesiella intestinihominis | reverse complement strand
ATGATAAGAGAAGTCAAGTTCGAAAGCCAGGATCGCCGTATCAAACAGATACTTGCTGCGCTCAACGAAAACGGAATCAAAGACATCGAGGAGGCCAACGCAATCTGCGACAAATACGGTCTCGACCCGTACAAGACTTGCGAGGAGACCCAGCCGATCTGCTTCGAGAACGCGAAGTGGGCCTATGTCGTGGGCTCCGCAATCGCTCTCAAAAAAGGCTGCAAGAATGCGGCTGAGGCTGCCGAGGCAATCGGAATCGGCCTTCAGGCATTCTGCATCCCAGGCTCAGTGGCCGACGACCGCAAGGTTGGTCTCGGGCACGGCAACCTCGCCGCCATGCTCCTCCGCGAGGAGACCAAGTGCTTCGCATTCCTCGCCGGCCACGAGTCCTTCGCAGCCGCGGAGGGCGCGATAAAGATTGCCGCGAAGGCCGACAAGGTCCGCAAGGAACCTCTCCGCTGCATTCTCAACGGTCTCGGAAAGGATGCAGCGCAGATCATCTCCCGCATCAACGGATTCACCTATGTCCAGACCAAGTTTGACTACTTCACCGGCAAGCTTGAGATTGTCCGTGAAATCGCCTACAGCGACGGTCCTCGCGCGAAGGTGAAATGCTACGGCGCTGACGATGTCCGCGAGGGCGTCGCAATCATGTGGCACGAGGGCGTGGACGTTTCCATCACCGGAAACTCCACCAACCCGACCCGTTTCCAGCATCCAGTAGCAGGTACCTACAAGAAGGAGCGCATCCTCGCAGGCAAGCCGTATTTCTCAGTGGCTTCAGGCGGCGGCACAGGCCGTACCCTCCACCCGGACAACATGGCCGCAGGCCCTGCATCATACGGAATGACCGACACTATGGGCCGCATGCACTCCGACGCGCAGTTCGCTGGTTCTTCATCAGTTCCGGCACATGTCGAGATGATGGGATTCCTCGGAATCGGCAACAACCCTATGGTGGGCTGCACGGTGGCCTGCGCAGTGGATGTTGCGACAGCTTTGTGCAAGTGACGCATGGCAGTCCGCAGTAATCCTTGAAAACCTGTAAAAAACTTAAAACAGATAACATGAAACGTATTTTTCTATTTCTCGCCATCTTTTCCGTTTCGCTTTCGGCTTTCGCCCAGGAGAACGGAAACAGGGATGAGAACGGCAGGATTGTCCGCGGCCCGTATGAGACCAACGGCATCTGGGACAACTGGAGCATAGGCGTTGCCGGCGGTGTCAATCTTATCGGGCACAAATTTGTCAGACCGCTTGCCGGGGTCGACGCGGAAATCAACGTGTCAAAGTGGCTCACTCCATGTTACGGACTGAGGGTCGGCATTCAGGGAATCACAGGACGCGGTTCCGCGTCAATGCCTCTCGAAGATTTCTTCTACACCGAAAAGGACGGAAGGTATGTGAACACACTCGGCTTCGTTTATGCTCACGGGGATTTCCTTTGGAATCTGACGAATGGAATCTGGGGGTACAGGGAGTCCAGAGTCTATGACTGCGTCCCTTATATCCACACCGGCTACATGGTCACCGGCTTCAAGGGCGATGACGGCGGGATCAAATGGCCGAGAGAGCTTGCTCTCGGAGGCGGTGTCCTCAACATCTTCAATGTCACCAAAAGGCTTGACGTCACCTTGGATGTCCGGGGCATAGTGTACAACGGAAGGGCTCTCGGCACGGAGAATCCGGCATATGACGTCACCATCGCCGTCGGTTTGAACGTCAATCTGGGCAAGACGAACTGGAAACGTTCCGCAGGTGTAACTCCTGAACAGTGGAAGAAAGCCAACGATGCCATTGACGATGCGAACAAGGCTCTTGACAATGCAAAGGCCGAAATCGCCGACAGGGATAAGGCTCTCGCCGCGAAGGATTCCGAGCTTGCAAAGGCCAGGGCTGATGCCGAGGCTGCAAGGAGGGAAGCCGCCGGAAAGACGGGTGTGCTTTCAGACATCGCTCCTGCAACGATGTATTTCAAGATAGATGAGTCTGAATTCCCTGTAAAGGAACTTCTCCATTTCGACTACTATGTGAAGACCGTTCTCGCCAATGTCGATGAGAACAGGACAATCGTCATCACAGGAACGGCCGACAAGAACACAGGCTCGGCCGCACGCAACCGCCGTCTTGCGGAGAAACGTGCGAAGTATGTGAGAAGTCTGCTTATCGACAAGTACAATGTCGCGCCTGAGCGCATCGTCACCAAGTCTGACGTTGTCAAGGCTGACAAGGCAGGCGAGGCTCAGCTTTACAGGGCTGTCGTCATCGCCCTCTGAGAGTTTTCAGGGCGGGGCGCATGATGCGGACTGCCCTGAAAAGTTTTCAAGTGAGCGTAAAAAACCTAAAAACAGATATCATGAAACGTATTTTTCTATTTCTCGCCGCCCTTTCCGTTTCGCTTGCGGCTTTCGCCCGGGAGAACGGGGACAGGGATGAGAACGGCAAGGTTGTCCATGGTCGTTACGAGATTAACGGCATCTGGGACAACTGGAGCGTGGGCTTTGCGGGTGGTGCCAACTTTGTCGGCAACAAGTATGTCACTCCGCTTTTCGGCGGAGAGACCGAGGTCAATGTCTCGAGGTGGTTCACTCCGTACTATGGGATAAGGATCGGCTTTCAGGGATTCGAAGGACGCGGTTCCTCTTCCCGTGAGTTCAAACCGTATTTCTACAACGAGGGGAACGGGGGATATTTGGGCAAGTTCGGTTTCATGTATATCCATGGCGATCTCCTCTGGAATTTCACCAATGAGGTCTGGGGCTACAATGAGTCACGCGTCTACAACTGCGTTCCTTATCTCCACGCCGGAGGTGTCATCACGGCTTTCCGCGACACGGATGACAGAGTCAGATGGCCGAAGGAAATTGCCGGCGGAGGCGGTCTGTTGAATACGTTCAAAGTCTGCGACAGGATTGACATCACGCTGGATGTCCGCGGCATAGTCTTTCGTGGCAGGGCCATAGGCATTGCATCCCGCCTTGCCTATGATTTCGCGACTGTTGTCGGTCTGAATGTCGACCTCGGCAAAAACAACTGGGACCGTTCGGCGGGTGTGACTTATGATCAGTGGGAAAATGCCAAGGATGCCATTGCCGATGCGAACGCCGCTCTTGACAAGGCAAAGGCTGACGCCGCCGCGAAGGACAAGGCTCTCGCAGCCAAGGATGCCGAACTTGCAAAGGCCAAGGCTGACGCCGAGGCTGCAAGAAAGGAAGCCGCTGAAAAGAAAGCCGCCCTTTGGGATGTCGCTCCAGCCACGATGTATTTCAACATCGGAGAGTCCGAGCTTCCGATTAAGGAGCGTCTCCACCTCGACTACTACGTGAAGACCGTTCTTGCCAATGTCGAAAATGACAGGACAATCGTCATCACGGGAACGGCTGACAAGAACACCGGATCGGCTGCACGCAACCGCCGTCTTGCGGAGAAGCGTGTGAAATACGTTCATGAACTGCTCGTGAACAAGTACAACATCGCTCCCGAGCGCATTGTCTCCAAGTCCGAGGTCGTCAAGGCGAAGCCTGCCGATGCGCAGCTGTCCCGTTCCATCGTGATAGCTCTGTAGAGAATCCGCTGACAGTATAATTTTAAGAGAGTGGGTGACTGAAAAGGGTTTCAGTCACCCACTCTCTATCCATCTTAACCCCCGCAGACTGGCGTCTGCCCCCAGTCACTTCATGAGAGCCCCCATTTTCAATTGTATAAAAATGCAGTTCGGCACCTGAGAAGCAAAAAGATGAAGAAAAGGTGGAGTGCAAGGCGCTCGGCGAAGGGGAAACCGCAGCAACCTGATGGTTGTGAGGATTTCACCAAGACGGGCAACGCGGCAATCCGCCTTTTATTCGCTTTTTGCCAGTAACTGAAGGTGATAATCCGCCTTAATCTTGTCTATGATGGAGCATACAAGCTCGAAAGTCCGGCTGTCGGTGGTGTAGCGCGCCGGAGTGATGAAATTGACGCGCCTCTGCTTGAGCAGTTTGCGGGCAGTCTTGACTTTTGTGGGGATTTCTGGATTGTACACTCCGATGGAGTGGCCTCCGAACATCTTGACAATCTTCATGCACGGCACATCTGTCTCTCCGTCGCCGAAATAAATCATGTGCGGGAACGGAATCCGCTTCTTGTCCTCCATCTGGCTTTCGTTCACCTTCTTGTTGTCCCGGATGCTCAGGATGCCTTTGTTTATCTTGAAGAGGAACTGGGTTTTCGCCGTGTAGTCCACCGCCACCCCGGGCCATATCGCCACTCCGTCCTTGCCGTAAAGATACGAGCATGCGAATATCCTTTTGAATTCACCGGCAATCGGCGTCCCTTCAATCATCTCGGCGAGTCCGGAAGAGTTGACATAGTGCTCCACGACCACGCCGTGCTCCTCCCCGTATCTGTTCACCGCGCCGAACCATTCGCGTACGCCTTCGAAAAGTTCTATCTTGTTTCCGAATTTTCTGAAATCCTCTCTGGTCAGGCGGATTCCGAGCCGGCGGGCCTCGTCGAACATGAGTTTCATGTAGCTGAGGATGTTGCTTGCGTCCTGTTCGATGGCGATGTCATCGCTTTCTGTCCAGAATTCCGTCGGATTCTTCCCGATTGCCTGAATGAATCCGAATTCCTGCATGTTGCCCGGAGAAAGCGTCCCGTCGAAGTCATAGACGAGCGCTATAATCGGCTTTTTTCTCATCATATTCAAAATTTTGCCACAAAATAAGCATGGTTTCACCACAAATATAGGAAAAATATGGTTCAGACTTCCTTTTATGTCTAATTTCGCCATGTTTTCAAAACAGTTTCAAGACATACATATAGGAAATCTTAAAAGACAGAAACTATGATTGACAGACCGATGAAACATTATTTCACAAGGCTTACGGAGGCGATGCGCAGCAACTGGGAATCTCCGGCTTTGTGCAATTACAAAGGCGATGAGTTCACTTTCCAGCAGGTTGCGACTCTCATCGCGAAATTCCACATCTGCTTTGAAGAGGGCGGCGTGAAGAAGGGTGACAAAATCGCCCTTTGCGCGAAGAATTCCGCGAAATGGGGGATTTCGTTCCTCGCAATCAACACTTATGAGGCCGTGGTCGTGCCGATTCTCGCGGATTTCACCCCGGACAGCATCAATTCTCTGGTGAATCATTCCGAAAGCGTGATTCTTTTCACCAACACTGACATCTGGAAGAAGCTGGACAAGAACGCGATGCCGCGAATCAAGGCGGTGCTTTCGGTCGACGACTTCTCGCTTCTTTATTGCACCGACGAGAAAATCAAGGCCGCGATGGATAACCTCCAGGCGGCTTTCGAGAAGAAATATCCGCTCGGTTTCACCCGCGAGAACGTGAACTATCCGACGGACAACGACAAGGATCTCGCAATCATAAACTATACTTCCGGAACGACGAGCGCCCCGAAGGGCGTGATGCTCCGCTACGAGTGTCTGAGCGCGAACGTTGAGTTCGGACAGGAGCACATCCCGTCCTACCCGGGCGACAAGATTGTGTCGATGCTCCCGATGGCCCACATGTACGGGATGATGTTCGAGCTGATCTACCCGCTCTGCGGCGGCTCCACAATCTACTATCTCGGCAAGACTCCGACCCCTCAGCTGCTTCTCGGCGCGATGAAGGAGGTTCATCCTTATCTTGTCGTCACCGTTCCGCTCGTGATGGAGAAGATTTTCAAGGCCGCCGTCCTTCCTGCGCTCAGCAAGCCGGCGGTGAAGTTCGCCCTGAAGATTCCGGGAATCCGTTCGGTCATCTACGGAAAGATTCGCGCGAAGCTTCTTGAGGCTTTCGGAGGCAAGGTGCAGATGTTCATCATGGGAGGCGCCGCGCTCAATCCTGACATCGAAAAGTGGTTCAGAAAGATAGGTCTGCCGTTCACCATCGGCTACGGAATGACCGAGGCCGCTCCGCTCCTCGCCTATGAGGATTGGAAGAGGTTCGCCCTGCGTTCCTGCGGAAAGGTCGTGGACAGGGCCGAGGTGCGCATCGATTCCGAAGACCCGCAGAATGTCGTGGGACAGATTCAGGCCCGCGGAACGAGCATAATGAGCGGCTATTACAAGAACGACGAGGCGACTAAGGCCGCATTCAGCGAGGACGGATGGCTCAACACGGGAGACCTCGGAGTGATTGACGCTGACGGAAACATATTCATCCGCGGACGCAGCAAGAACATGATTCTCTCCTCAAACGGACAGAACATCTACCCGGAGGAGATCGAGGCGGCGGTGAACAACCAGCCTTATGTCGTCGAATCCGTGGTCGTCGACCGGGCGTCGAAACTTGTCGCGCTCGTCTATCTCGACAGCAAGCAGATTGAGGCTGACGGACTTGACGGTGAGGCGCTTTCGGAGAAGATGCATGACATGCAGATTATTCTCAACAAGATGCTTCCGGCGTACAGCCAGATTTCGAAAATCGAGATTGTGGATCAGCCGTTCGAGAAGACTCCGAAGATGAGCATCAAGCGTTTCCTATACAAATAGGAGCAGACTGCCTCTGAAGGCTGGTCGCCGGAAACGGAGGCGGACTGCCTTTGACGGATCATCGCCTGCAGCAGCGTGACAGGAGACTGACAAAATGTCGGTCTCCTTTTCGTTGGTATCGAGTTTGAAAGTCCGTAGCCGGCGAATCGGATGATGGCGCGACTTGAATCATAAAAATTTACTATGCTATGGCAAACGGAAAAATAGGTGTGACGACGGAAAACATATTTCCGGTAATCAAGAAATTTCTTTATTCTGATCATGAGATATTCCTTCGCGAACTGATCGCGAACGCAGTCGATGCGACGCAGAAGATGAAGGCTCTCGCGGCTTCGGGCGAATACAAGGCTGAACTTGGAGACCTGAAGGTGCGCGTCGAGCTTGACGAGGCAGCGAAGACGCTGAAGATTGTGGATGAAGGCATAGGAATGACGGCGGAGGAGGTTGACAAGTACATCAACCAGATTGCTTTTTCTTCCGCAGGCGAGTTCCTTGAGAAATATAAGGATCAGATAGGCAATATCATCGGCCATTTCGGACTCGGGTTCTATTCCGCATTCATGGTCGCCGACAAGGTGACAATCGAAAGCTTGAGCTGGAAGGAGGGCGCGAAAGCCGTTAAATGGACTTGCGACGGTTCTCCGGAATATGTCATGGAGGACTGCGACAAGACCGGAAGAGGCACTGTCATAACACTTTACATCTCCAAGGATGAGGAAGAGTTCGCGGCAAAGGGCAGGATTCAGGCTCTGCTTGACAAATACTGCAAGTTCATGCCCGTTCCCGTCGTTTTCGGCAGGAAGCAGGAATGGAAGGACGGCAAGTATGTCGACACCGACGAGGATAATGTCATCAACACGGTGGAGCCGCTCTGGACACGCAAGCCTTCCGAACTGACGGACGAGGACTACGACAAGTTCTACCGCGCGCTGTATCCGATGGCGGAGGATCCACTTTTCCATATCCATCTGAATGTCGATTTCCCGTTCAACCTCACCGGTATTCTCTATTTCCCGAAAATCAAGGATCAGATGGAGATTTCCCGCAACAAGATCCAGCTCTACTGCAACCAGATGTTCGTGACTGATTCGGTGGAGGCGATAGTTCCGGATTTCCTTACGCTGCTGCACGGAGTGATTGATTCTCCGGACATTCCGTTGAACGTTTCGAGGAGTTATCTCCAGTCTGACGCGAACGTGAAGAAGATTTCCGGATATATCACCAAGAAGGTGGCCGACCGGCTCGAGGAGATTTTCAAAAACGAGAGGCAGTCTTTCGAGGAGAAATGGGACAATGTCAAGCTGTTCATCGAATATGGAATGATTTCGGATGAGAAGTTCTGTGAGAGGGCGCTCAAGTTCTGCCTGCTCAAGAACACGGACGGGAAGTATTTCAGCATCGACGACTACCGCAAGGCCGTGGAGGCTGAGCAGACGGACAAGGACAAGAAGCTCGTCCTGCTTTATGCCACTGATGCGCAGGCTCAGTATTCATACATCGAAGCCGCGAAGAACAGGGGCTACGACGTGCTGCTGCTCGACTGCCATCTGGACTCCTATTTCGTGAACATGCTGGAGACCAAGCTTGAGAACGTGAAGTTCGCCCGCGTGGACTCGGACAGCGTCGACAATCTCATCGTCAAGGAGGACAGGAAGAAGCCTGAACTGTCCGAAGATGAAAAGAAAGCGCTGGAAGAGATTTTCAAGGGAGGCCTTCCGACGGAAATCGAGTGGAACATAGAGGCCGACAATCTCGGCGGGGATGCGGCTCCGGTGCTCATCACCCAGTCCGAGTTCATGCGGCGCTACCGCGACATGTCGAAACTCGGCGGCGGTCTGAATTTCTACGGTTCGATGCCGGAGTCCTACAATCTGACCGTCAATCTGGACAGTCCTCTGGTCGAGGCGCTCCGCAGCGCCGATGCATCGACCGATGAAGCAAGAGCCGCAAGGGGAGAGAAGGCAAAGCAGATTACCGATCTCGCTCTGCTCGGCGGCGGGCTGCTCAAAGGCCGGGAACTGGCGGAGTTCATCTCCAGAAGCTACAGGCTTCTGTGATTTCTGCTGCGGCCGGCCGGTCTGTCATGGATGGACGGCGGTTTCGGAATTCAGCGGATGAGATTGAGAAATTCGTTTCGGGTGCGTTCCGAGTTGAGGAATGCGCCCGAAAATGCTGACGTGACGGTGACGGCGTTGGCTTTCTGGACTCCGCGCAGCGACATGCAGCTGTGCGAAGCCTCGATGACTACGGCCACTCCGAGCGGTTTAAGGGTCTCCTGGATGCAGTCGCGTATCTGCACTGTCAGCCTCTCCTGCACCTGAAGCCTGCGGGCGTAACATTCGACGACGCGGGCGATTTTGCTCAGGCCGGTGATGCGGCCGTTCGGGATGTAGGCCACGTGCGCTTTCCCGATGAACGGCATCAGATGATGTTCACAGGTCGAGTAGAGTTCAATGTCCCTGACGAGAACCATCTGGCTGTACTCTTCCTCGAACATCGCGCTCCGCAGGATTTCCGCGCCGTCCTCTCCGTTTCCTTTCGTGAGGAACTGCATGGCTTTCGCGACTCTTTCGGGGGTTTTCAGCAGTCCTTCGCGTGCGGTGTCCTCGCCGAGCAGGCGAAGAATTTCCCGGTAATGTCCGGCGATCGCTTCCGTAACATCGGAATCATATGTTTCGTTCTGTGTATATGCCATCTGTTTGCCATGGGGCATCCGTCCGCGAGACATTGCAAAATTAAGAAAAAAGGACATCAACTTATCTGATTTTTGTATATATTTGCCGCCCCGAATCGGGAAATGAAATTTTACGTATTGATTATTAACTGTTTAAACACATAAAGCTATGTATTGGACACTTGAATTGGCCTACAGGCTGGAGGACGCTCCATGGCCGGCCACCAAGGATGAGCTGATTGACTACGCGTCACGCTCCGGCGCCCCTCTCGAAGTCATCGAGAACCTCGAAGAGCTCGAAGACGACGGTGAAATCTACGAGAGCATCGAGGACATCTGGCCGGACTATCCGACCAAGGACGATTTTTTCTTTAATGAGGAAGAGTATTAATTGAAAATCAAGTAGTTAATCATGGGTTTTCAGTAGTTTGACAAATGGGCAGTGGATGGTTCCACTGCTTTTTTTATGCTTGAATGTGCGGTTGTATGGTCTTTAGGGAGATTGAAACAGCCTTTAAAAATTTTTTCTCCGGCTACAGGTCCTGAAGGCTGCGGCGGTAGTCGGAGGGGGACATCCCGGTCTGGCGGCGGAAGAAGCGGCCGAGGTAGGACTGGTCCGGGAAATTGAGCCTGTCGGCGATTTCCTGAAGGGGCATTTCGGAAAAGGTCAGAAGAATCTTGATTTCCTGAACAAGCACATAATCGATGAGTTCCTTCGGAGAGTCCCCGGAGACGGAGTGGGTGATGCCGGCGAGGTAGCGCGGAGTGATGCAGAGACGGCCGGCATACCACGCCACATCGCGGTGACGGCGGCATTCGGAGTTCACGAGATTCATGAAACGGCCGTAGATTTCCTCCCGGCGCGAGTTCGGACGGGACTGGGGTTCTCCGTCGGCGTGGCGCTGCACCTTGTCATAGATGTCGAGGCTGAAGGCGCGCAGGAGATTCATCGCGATGAGGCTGCGGTAGCTGTTGTGGGGGTCGGACTGGATGTCATTGAGAATGGTGAAATAGGCGTGTACCTTGTCCTCTCCGCCGCTGCGGTTGCGGTAAATCGGGTTTTCATAGACACGGTTGAAGAATATGGAATCGAAACGCATCAGGGCCTGATTGGAAATCTCCCGTGAAAAAATGAACATCCGCACGACGAAATCCGGACTTGTGCGTCTTACGCAAAAGACTATGTCACTGAGGA
>CAVFTG010000025.1:0-5681 GCA_963625415.1 Barnesiella intestinihominis | reverse complement strand
TTTGTTCCGATTATGAACAATTCACGCGAAATTTTGAAATCCGGATGCGCTGTTTTTCGCCTTACCTTTGCGTCCGCTTTCCGAAAGCGTCAGGAAAAAGGACAGACCGGAAAGGGGCTGGAAGCATTTTGGACGCAGGACGGGAGCGCGGACAAAGCAAATAAGCAATTATAGAAATAATGAAAAGAAGTAGTGTATTTGTGGCGGCATTGGGCTGCCTTTTGGCAGTTGCCGGCTGCGGAAACGGCGGCTCAGGCAACGGAACGCGGGAAAACGAATTCCCGACAATGAAAGTGACAAAGAGCGACGTGGTTCTTTCGGAGCATTACCCGGCGACGATTCAGGGACGGCAGGACATAGAAATCCGTCCGCAGGTTTCGGGCACGATTTCGAAGGTGAATGTCAGGGAAGGACAGAGGGTCCGCAAGGGACAGTCGCTGTTCATTATCGACCAGGTGCCGTTCAAGGCGGCCCTCCAGATGGCTCAGGCCAATGTGGAGTCTGCTAATGCCGGAGTCGCGACCGCGCAGCTCCTCTACGACAGCCGTCAGGAACTTTTCAACAAGAATGTCATTTCCGAATTTGACCTGCTCACGGCGAAAAACCAGCTGCTCACGGCAAAGGCCGGGCTGGCTCAGGCGGAGGCGCAGCTCGTGAACGCGGAGAACAATATGAAATACACTCAGGTCCTCAGCCCGGCCGACGGGGTCATCGGAACGCTTCCGTTCAGGGAGGGTGCGCTCGTTTCGCCGAGCACCGCCACTCCGCTCACCACGGTGTCCGACAACTCGCAGATGTATGTATATTACTCCCTGTCAGAGACAAAGCTTCTTGAACTCACGGCGAGACACGGCAGTATGGACGAAGTCATCGCCGGGCTTCCGGAGGTCGGCCTCGAACTCGCGGACGGCAGCATATATCCTCAAAGCGGAAAAATAGAGTCCATCAGCGGGGTCATAGACCCGAACACGGCGAGTGTCTCGGTGAGAGCGGTGTTTCCGAACGAAGGCGGCATTCTCCACAGCGGAGCATCCGGCAGGGTTGTGCTCGCCACAACGGTGAAGGATGCAGTTGTCATTCCGTGCAATACCACATTCGAGATCCAGGATCTTGTCTGTGTATGGAAAGTCGTTGATGGCAAGGCTGTTACGGCGAAGCTGTCGGTGCGGCTGACTGACGACGGGAAATCCTATGTCGTGAAGTCGGGGCTCAGCGAAGGCGACACCATCGTTTCCGAAGGGGTAGGTCTTATCCACGAAGGCCAGTTAATCAAAGGAGAATAACAATGAATATAAAGACATTTATTGAACGGCCGGTGCTTTCTGCGGTCATCTCGATCGTCATAGTCCTCGCCGGTCTCATTGCGGTGAAGACTCTTCCTGTCGAGCAGTTCCCGGACATCGCCCCGCCTACGATTATGGTGATGACGTCCTACCCGGGAGCAAGCGCCGAGACGGTGCAGAAATCGGTCATCGCCCCGATTGAGGAGGCGATCAACGGTGTGGAGAACATGGACTATATGTCCTCCACCGCGACCAACTCCGGAAATGTCGAGATTATGGTCTATTTCCGTCAGGGGACAGACCCGGATATGGCGGCGGTGAACGTCCAGAACAGGATTTCGCAGGCCAACGGCTCGCTTCCGGCGGAAGTGACGCAAATCGGAGTGACGACATTCAAGAGGCAGAACAGCGTGATCAAGGTCATCGACCTGCACGCCACCCCGGAGAGCGGCTACGACACGAAATTCCTCGCCAATTACGCGGATCTCAACATCGAGCCGCAACTCAAGCGAATCAAGGGTGTGGGAAGCGTCGTGCTCCTGTCAGACAAATACGCTATGCGCATCTGGTTCAATCCGGCGGCGATGGCGCACTATCATCTGATTCCGTCCGACATCACGGGAGTGCTTGCGGAGCAGAACATCGAGTCCGCGACAGGCTCGTTCGGAGAGAGTTCCGGTTCTTCGTTCGAATACATAATGAAATATTCCGGAAGGAAACAGACTCCGGAAGAATTCGGCGAACTCGTCATCAGCGCACTTCCGAACGGTGAGGTGCTGAGGCTCAAGGATGTCGCGCACATAGAACTCGGAACCGAGTCCTACGGCTACAAATCGACCACAGACGGGCATCCGGGAGTGGAGATGATGGTGTTTCAGGTGGCCGGCTCCAACGCCACCCAGGTCGTGAACGACATTGACGCGCTCATCGACGAGGCGCGGAAGACTGTGCCGGAGGGTCTGATGATAGACTCGATGCTGAGTGTCAACGACTTCCTCTACGCCTCCATCAAGGAGGTCGTCAAGTCGCTGCTGCTCGCGATTCTGCTCGTCGTCCTCGTCGTGTATTTCTTCCTTCAGGACTTCAGGGCCACTCTCATCCCGACAGTCGCCATCTTCGTGGCAATCATCGGAACTTTCGCGTTCATGGCGGTGGCCGGGTTCACAATCAATCTGCTGACCCTCTTCGCGCTCGTGCTCGCCATCGGAACTGTGGTCGACAACGCCATAGTCGTCGTGGAGGCGGTGCAGGCGAAGCTCGAAATGGGCTACACCTCGTCGATGCAGGCGACGAAAGACGCGATGGGCGGCATCACGGCGGCGATTCTCACCTCGACCATCGTGTTCATGGCCGTGTTCATCCCCGTCTCGATGATGGGAGGGACTTCCGGCGTGTTCTACACCCAGTTCGGAATCACGATGGCCGTGGCTGTCGGCATCTCCGCAATCAACGCCCTCACCCTCTCTCCGGCTCTCTGCGCCATATTGCTCAAGCCTTATGTCAATGAAAACGGCGTGGAGGTCGATTCGTTCTCCGCAAGGTTCAGGCATAAGTTCATGGAGGTATTCAACAGGACGGTGGACAAATACAAAGAGGGTGTCAAGTTCTTCATCAAGCGGAGCTGGCTCGTATGGACGATTGTCGCCGGCTGCATAGTCCTTCTCGTCTGGCTGATGGCGACGACAAAGACAGGACTCGTGCCGAACGAGGATATGGGCGACATTATGGTGGAGCTCCAGATGGCTCCGGGAATGTCGCTCCAGAGCACGGATGACATCCTGATGAAGGTATATGACCGGATAAAAGACATTCCGGAAATCGAAATAACTTCGACTGTCGCCGGATACGGGATCATTTCCGGAGCGGGTTCGTCATACGCCAGCCTCACGATAAAACTCACCGACTGGTCGGAGAGAAAGGGGAGGGAACACGACGTGAACGCCGTCATACGCAAGATTGTGGAGCGCACGTCCGACATAAGGGAGGCGACGATTCTCCCCATGGCTCCGCCAATGATCAACGGCTACGGAATGACCAACGGATTCGAGATGTTCCTTCAGGACAAGACCGGAGGCGACGTGAACACGTTCTTCGACATTTCGCAGAATTTCCTTTCGGAGCTTCGCAAAAGGCCGGAAATCGCCGAGGCCTACAGCTCGTTCAACCCGAACTTCCCGCAGTATCTCGTGGATGTGGATCCTGCGAAATGCAAGATTGCGGGAGTGTCCCCGTCCACCGTGCTCTCTACTGTCGCCGGCTACTACGGAGGCCAGTATGTCTCGAACATCAACCGATTCTCCCGCGTCTACCGCGTGATGATCCAGGCCGACCCGAAGTACAGGATGACTCCGCAGTCGCTTGACGCCACGATGGTCCGCGTGGACAGCGGTGAGATGGCGCCTCTGAGCCAGTTCGTGAAATTGACGAAAGTCTATGGGCCGCAGACGCTCACGAGGTTCAATATGTACAATGCCATCGCGGTTAACGGTTCGGCCGCAGAGGGCTGTTCTTCCGGTGACGCGATACGCGCCGTGAAAGAAGTCGCCGCGCAGACGCTTCCGACGAACTACGGCTTCGAGTTCTCCGGACTCGCACGCGAGGAGGACCGCAGTTCCAGCAACTCACTCCGGCTTCGAGTTCTCCGGACTTGCACGCGAGGAGGACCGCAGTTCCAGCAACTCGCTCTACATCTACCTCATCTGCATCGTGCTCATCTACCTGATTCTCTGCGCGTTCTACGAGAGTTTCCTCATCCCGCTCGCGGTCATCGTCTCGGTGCCGTGCGGAATTATGGGAAGTTTCCTCTTCGCGAAACTGTTCGGGCTTGAGAACAACATCTACCTCCAGACCGGAGTCATAATGCTCATCGGCCTGCTCGCCAAGACCGCAATCCTCATCACAGAGTACGCCTCTTCAAGGCGCAAGGCGGGGATGAGCGTGAAACAGGCGGCTATCGGCGCGGCGAAAGTCCGTCTCCGCCCGATTCTGATGACCGCCCTGACGATGGTCTTCGGAATGATTCCGATGATGTTCGCGAGCGGAGTGGGCGCGAACGGCAACTCGGCTCTCGGAACCGGCGCTGTCGGAGGTATGCTCATGGGTACGCTGATTCTCCTTTTCCTCGTGCCGTCGCTTTTCGTGACTTTCGAGAATCTGGAGGAACGGTTCAAGCCTATGAAGTTCGAGAAATCGGAGGATTCGTCCATATCCGAAGAGATTGACGATGTCCGCGAAATGAAACGCCGGAAGGGCGAGGCAGACAATATCGAAAGGCTTTAAAATATTTGATATATAGCAATATATGATAAAACGAACAATATTATACGCCGCAGCGCTGATGATGACCGTCAGCTGCGGAATATACAGAAAATATGAACGCCCGGAGACCGTCGTCGCCGATTCCGCTCTCTTCGGAACCGTCGTCACCGACACGGCATCCCTCGCCGACCTTGGCTGGAGGGAACTCTTCACCGACCAGCAGCTGCAGAGTCTCATCCGGACGGCGCTTGACAACAACACAGACCTGAAGTCGGCAAGGCTCAGCGTCGAGCAGGCCTGCGAGGCTCTCAGGATGGCACGGCTCGCCTACATCCCCACGGTCGGCTTCGCCCCGCAAGGCTCGGTCGGAAACTTCAACAGCAGTTTCCTCGAAGGCGGCGTCAACACCGGGGCAGGATGGAACTGGACGGTTCCGTTCACGGCAAGCTGGGAGGTCGACATCTTCGGCAAGCTGACCAACCGCAAGCGTCAGGCGAAGGCGAACTATGATCGGGCGGAAGACTACGCCCTCGCCGTCCGCACCGGTCTCATCGCAGGTGTCGCCACGCAGTACTATACACTTCTGATGCTTGACGAACAGCTCGCCTTCACCCGCAGCACAGTGGAGAAATATGCGAGCAGCGTGGAAGTGCTCAAGGCGATGATGGCGGCCGGGATGGCGAATCAGGTGGCCGTCTCGCAGATGGAGGGGGCGTGGTGCGCCGCATCCGCATCTGCGGAGAGTCTCGCGCAGTCAATCACAGAAATTGAGAACAGCCTCTGCGCCCTTCTCGGCGAGACCCCTCACACAATCGCCCGCGGCACATTCGCAGATTCCGCCTTTCCGTCCGACCTCAAGACAGGCGTTCCGGCACAGCTGCTCGAACGCCGTCCGGACATCCGCACCGCCGAAAACGCCCTCGCCTCCGCCTACTACGGAGTCAATGTGGCGAAGGCCGCGCTGCTCCCGTCAATCAGCCTTTCGGGGCAGGCGGGCTGGACGAACAACCTGAACGGAACGATAATGAATCCGACTGGTCTGATACTCGGAGCCGCCGCCTCGCTTTTCCAGCCGATTTTCAACGGAGGAGCACTGCGCGGCCAGCTGCGCATCTCCAAGTCGCAGATGGAGCAGGCGCG
>CAVFTG010000024.1:15323-16479 GCA_963625415.1 Barnesiella intestinihominis | reverse complement strand
TCTGTCGTACCCCCGTTTCCGAAAGGGATTGCAAAGGTACGCCTTTTTTCTTAACCCGCAAACTTTTCGCAAACTTTTTTCGATTTTTTTGCATCTTTTTTTCGACCCTCAACGGCGCACAAGAGATAATTCATTATGCTGCACCGAGTTTCAATTTTCTATGGTGAACCGCACGGATGCGCTGTTTCCCGAGGCATCCACAGCGGTAAGCGTATGAAGCCCCGAGGATGGACGGACGGACATGTTGTGGATGAATTTTGTTCTTCCGATGTAGTCCGAGTCGAGATGCCAGAAAACCTCCGTTCCGGGATTCGCATGCGCGAGTGAAAACACGACTTCCCCCTCCGAACCGTCAAGAGTCTCGGGAATGAATATGGAGCAGCCCGGTTCCGGATATATGAACGCCATCGGAGACGACGAGTCGGTGACGGATGAACCCTCGGGAAGCGGGGGGAGCGGAACATAGTCCGAATGCGTCCGGCGGTAGTACCATTCCATCGCCGGCGGAAGAATGAAGAAGTTCTCCGCGACACACCCCCGAACCGGCGACGCAAGACGGTGCAAGCCGTCCGGAGAAAGGAGAACGCTCCTGTGATAGGGACATGCGGCGCTTCTCAATCCCGCGGGAGGCACAATCAGAGAATCGCATTCTTCGCAGAAGCGCCCGCGCAGATGGCCGGATTTACGGCATGTTTCCGCATAGACATAGTCCTCACGCTCCGGTTCATCGAACCATTCGGAAGCCGGCAGTATATTATATATGTCGAAAAGGACAGGTCCGGCGGTACGTGCTCCGACAAGGCCTGCGGCGGATTCACCGTTCGCATTCCCGGCCCAGACCCCCACGGCATAGTTCCGGTCCACACCGATTGCCCATGCGTCGCGGAATCCGTAGCTTGTGCCGGTTTTCCACGCCACTTTCCTCAGAGACTGCACAAGACGCCAGTCCATCTCGTCCGGACGGTTCAAGTCTTTGAGGGTGTCGAAAATCCAATGGAGCGAACATCTTGAGACTAACGGCCATTCGCTTGGAATCCATTCTGTCAAGTGCTGATAATATGCTGACATAGAGGCATATATGCGCGTCATCTCATAGAGTTTGCCCTCCGCTCCCCCGAGAATCAGAGACAGGCCGTAGTCGGAAGACGGGCGCGAG
>CAVFTG010000024.1:9040-15313 GCA_963625415.1 Barnesiella intestinihominis | reverse complement strand
AGAGAGTGGTCATCCCGGCATCTTTCAGGAATTCATGGAAATTGACTATCCCGAAATCCCGCAACATTCTGACATAAGGGACATTGAGCGAGCGTCGGAGAGCCTCGGAGGCTGAGATCGCACCGGAAAAGCTGCGGTTGAAGTTCTGCGGTACGAAACCGTTCACGTTCAGCGGAGTGTCGGGGATGAGCGTGTGCGGGAGTATCGCACCGGACTGGAGCATAGCCCCGTAAAGAATGGGTTTCAGGATGCTGCCCGTGCTTCTCGGAGAGTCCGCGATGTCAACGAGCGCCCCGTCACGGCTGAGGGAAAGGTTGGCATTGCCGCAATAGGCAAGCGTCTCCCCCGTGCGTACATCGATGATGACAGCCGCAAGGTCGCGGATGCCGATGCGCGAGAATTCGGCGTTCCAACGGTCTGTGATGGCTTCGAGACGCAGTTGGAGGGCGATGTCCACTCCGGTGCGGACCGTCTTGCCGGGGTTTGTCCGGCATTGCCGTTCGACCAGATGGTGCGCGATGTCCGGGAACGGCTGCGGAGAGTCCGGCAGAGGCTCGGAACATGCGAGGCAAAAGGTCAGAGAGTCAATCGCGCCGATTTCATTCAGACGGGCAAGAAGACGGTCGCGCTTTCTCTTGAGCGCTTCGCGGTTGCGTCCGGGGTGGATGAGGGCGGGGGAATTGGGCAGCACGGCCAGCACGGCGGCCTCGGCCCATGACAGGTCGGAGGCCGGACGGCCGAAATAGCGTCGGGATGCCGCCTCGATGCCGACAACATTGCCTCCGAAAGGCGCATGTGAGGCATACATTGCAAGTATCTCCTCCTTGGAGCAGCGCAGTTCAAGACGGGTCGCGAGGAACGCCTCGATGATTTTCTCCCCGAGCGTGCGTTCCCGGGCGGAGCGGCTGAGCCTGATAACCTGCATGGTCAGAGTGCTTCCGCCGCTTACGGTATGTCCGGCGCGGAGGTTCTGCACCGCGGCACGGGCGATGGAGGCGGGATTGACCCCGCAGTGCGCATAGAAATGCCGGTCTTCAAACTGCACAAGGCACACGGCGTAGCGCCGGGGGACGGTGTCGCAAGGTGAGAACCTCCACTGTCCGTCCGAGGCGAGCCTCGCTCCGAGAAGTTCGCCGCCGGAGGCCTCGACAACAGTGGAATACGGAACGTCGGCGAACATATTCCGCGGCAGGGAACACAGCCAGAGAATCAGTAGGGCGGCCGCGCACATCCCCAAGGCGAGGGGATGACTAAAAAGTCGCGTAGGGACTGCGCCGGAGGCGCGAGATACCCCTGACAGGGGTCGCAGACGACAGTCTGCGGGGGTCAGGAAGTCCGAAGGAGGGTGACTAAAACACTTTTTAGTCAAACTCACTTGCCTCAGCAGATTGAGTTTCTCCCTGAAGACCGTCTTGAAACGGTCAACGGACAATCCTTTCATCTCAGTCCCTCCGCTCCGGAAATTCGCTATTCAACCCTGTCTGCCGACCCTGAACCGTCCGCAGACGCATCTCCGGACGCTTTCACCACCTTGACCGAACCTGATGCGGTGCGGCCGAAAACAGAGTTGTCGTACATCGCCTCGCAGGTCACGGACGGAAGAATGAATTCGCCGAGGTAAGCCGCCGAAAGCCTCAGAGAGAATGTCTTGGAAGCCGATTTCGGAAGGTCGAAACTGTAGCGCGCCTCTCCGTCCCGTATGTCGCTGTCCGGGCAGGACGCAGTCCCGCCGGCATCCGGGGAGAACACGCGGCTGTCGTAGATTTCCCATCCGGAAGGAATCCTCACGGACAGGAGCAGATTTCTCCGTTCAGTCACGGAAACGTTCGCGACCGTGACCTCGGCGATGAAATCAGTCCCCTGGGCGAGAACGCCCGGATTGATGCGCACACCGTCCATATCCTTGTACTCAACGGAAACCGAAAGCCCAGACGAAGCCTGCTTTACGGCTTTGTCAGGCGGAACCGGAGTTCTGGACGCGAGACTTGCATACAGCGCCCCCCGGGAAACATTGGTGAGCCTTATGGAAGTCGCTCCGTCAACCACTTTCCTTGTCCACAGGGAGTTGGCGGACTTGACGGTCTCGCTGTTGCCTCCCTCTCCGCCGAAAGCACATTCATATTTGAACGACATGGCGGAATTGTCCATGACCGCATGAAGCCGCGAAAGCGCGGAAGCCGCAAATGCAGCAGTCTGTGTCGTATAGCCTTCTTTGGCGAAACCGTCCGCCACACGTCCTGCAAGTTCCATCGCCGCGCCCACGTTCCCTGCAAACGTCTGAGCTTCAAGGGATATGGCATCGTCACGCAAGGCAGAGCCGAAGAACGCCGAATACGAATATGCCCGTTTCGCGGAAGATTTCGTCTGTGAACCGGCGGAGAGAATGCTCTGTGCGACGCTTTCCCGTGAAGAGGCAGCATAGGCTGACGCAAGCAGATTTCTCGCGTTCTGATTCAGCTGCCGGGATTCTTTCATCCGGTTCATAGGGCCGTCCTGCGCATTGCCTGAAAGAGCAAGGACATAGAGGGCGTATGCCGCGAGTTCGTCATATTCATTGTCCGAAACTCTGTAGGAGTTGACATATTTCTTGATTCTGTTTCTCCATGCTCCGAAGACTCCGCCGTTCAGGGTGAATCCGGCATTGGAGGCGAGGGTCATGAAATGCCCTGCCATCACGTCCGACCAGAGGTTCACGGTCGCCCCTCCCGACCAATAGACGAAACTGCCGTCAGGCAGCTGGCGGGAATACAATTCGGAAAGAAGCCCGGGAATCATGGCGTTGGACTCGTCGCGACGCTGCCCGTCAAGCATCGGGAGAACCGACAGCAGGGTTATGCCCTTGGCGCAGAGCTGCTCCGTGCAGTTGTCCGGACAATTCGTCACATACAGCCATACCCCGTTGATGTCAACCGAAGGGAATGAACTGACTTCGAGGACATTGACTCCGTCCGGGCATTTGAATTCGCAGGATTCGCCCCCGTATGCCACTGCCCGCTGCACCGAAAGTTCCGGACGGTTTATGTTGCGTACGGCGATGCTCACCGTGTCCGTCGCGGAGAAGTCCCCCGACCTGGCCGTGACCGTCACTCTGGCGGTTCCCTCCGAGAGGCCTGTCCTGAAGTCGAATGAAGTCATCCTGTCCCCCGTGTCAACGAACTTGACATGCCTGGTGTCCTGACCGCTGAGACGGAGCGGCCCGTAAGCGGAAACTGTCACCTCGACATCCCGCACGGAGTCTTCCATCGCGAAAACGTTCACAGGCATGGTCACTTTCTCTCCGGTGGACATCGTGCGCGGAAGGGTCGGAAGAACCATAAGCGGGGAACGTACAGGCACGGTCTTCTCCGCCGACCCGAAAGCTCCGTCGCGGGCTGCGACAAGCATAACGCGGACAGAACCCACATACATGGGCAGCCCGACTCTGTGGACATTTCCGCCACGGCCGAGAGTGAACGGCCCGAGAAATTTCACCACAGGCTCGAAACGGTTGTCACGCACTGAACCGGAGTTCAGAAGAGCCTCGTCGCCTCCGATGCTGAACATGGAAGCGAACGAAGTCCCGTACGCCCCCATCACATTGCCGTACAGATCCCAGGTCTTGACCCCGAGAGCGCTCCGGCGGTTCATCTCCGCCCACGGATCCGGAGTCTTGAATCCGGTGATGTCCAAAAGCCCCTCGTCAACGATGGCCAGTGTGTATGACATCGGTCTTCCGGACTTTTCGCTTACGCGGATTTCAAACTCCTCCTGAGGGCGTATGGTTTCCGGAAGAGAAAGCAGCGGTTCAAGACGCGACTCCGGATTGCTGACCTGAACCGGCTTCACTCCGTACAGACGCAGCGGCTGTCCGTCGGCCGTCCTGGCGTAAGGATTCAGAAGGGTCACGTGCGCATAGCATGAAGGAGCCATCTCCTCCGTCACCCTGAACCGGAACGCGGTCTCGGAATCGGCCGATGTCGCAACCCATGACGAGGCGATTACACGGCTGTCGTTTTCGAAAGAGACGAGAGCCCTCGCCCCCTTTGCGGCGGGGATATGAATCACCGCTTCGTCGCCGACCCGGAATTCATTTCCGTCAAGCGAGAATGAAAGCATGGAAGCGGACTCGCTCTCCTCCCTGTCCGTGCGGGCGCGCCATTGAGGCCAGTCGCACAGGAAAGTAGAGCCTGAACTGTGACCGCTGTCAAGATCGGTGACATAGAGCAGGAAACTGCCCCAGTCGGGATAGTTCAGACGGAAACGGATTTCGGAATCGCGCTCGCCCGAGACAACCTGTCCCGAAGAATACACCTTTGCCGACGAACCGCTCACGAACGAAGCGAGGTCTCCCCCGTCACGCTCCCACCACCAGCTGCTGTCGAGGCGGTAGATTCTGTATTCAAGACGATGACCGGCAACTCTCCGCCCGTCCTTTCCCACGGCGCACAACTTTATGGTCCAGTCCCTGTCGGTCTCGATGCATCCGTCTTCGGAAGGCGGCATGAGAACTCCGGCATAGGCGGAGAAAGGGGAATAGAGGGCTGAGCTGGAAACCGTGCTTTCGTTTCCGCCCGGCTCCGAAACCCTCGTCACGACGGTGGCGTTCAGCATTCCGGGAGCATCCGGAGCCTGAGGCACGCGCACGCTGACTGAAGCGTTGCCGCGCGAATCGAGCACCGTGCTGAACAGTTCTTTCTCCTCCGAACTGAATTCAGACAGAGGATTTGAAAAGAGATAGCCTTCAAAGCCCTTGAATGCGGTTTTCCCCGGAGTCAGCCGGAGCGAAGCCTTTGCCGGCAGAGAGGATGCCACGGCTCCTGTAAGCCACGAGGAGCTGAGTCTGAATGTCGTGAGAGAGTCGGCTTCAAGCACGTCCGAAGGAAGCGTCAGTGCCACTTTCAGACGGTTCGGCTTTATGCTTTCAATGTGCAGGGACTTGTGGAAGACCGCACCTCCGATCTTTGCATAGGCATGATATGTCCCCGTCATGTCCCCACCTGCGGTGCGGATGTCGAACGGATAGAACCCGTCAACCGATTTCGGACACACCTGCCTTTCGAAGAGCTGTCCCTTCGGGCCGTAGATTTCGAGGACGGCGGGATGATCCTGTGGCAGCTTTTTCCCGGAAGACTCGACAAGCAGCACGAGATGCATGGTGTCGCCGGGCCGCCAGACCCCCCTTTCACCATAGATGAAGCCTCTGAGTCCCTTCTCGACAGTCTCGCCCCCCACGTCGAAGCGGCTCAGGGAGTTTTCCTGCCCGTCGATGACCTTGAGGTATGAAACCGCGTCCGCAGATTTCGCTGTGACGGCGAAAGGCTTTCTCTCACAGTTCAGAACCGCATGTCCGTCGGCGTCGGTCCTGGCCGAAGATATTCTGCGGAGCTGATAGTCGTATGCAGTAATCTCCACTCCCGAAAGCGGAGAAGTCGTAATAATGTCGTTGGCATATGCCCAAAGCTGTCCGTTCCCGGAGGACTTCACTATGAGTCCGATGTCCGAGTTCATCAGATTCACGCTCGGGAAGCGGTCGGACTGCATGTAATAGGTCGGATTGAGCGGATTGTCGCGCTCCTCCCATTCATAAAGATCCCAGTCGTAAAAATTGTCGTAGTAATATGGCTGCGGTATGTCCCACTCCGCTTCATCCGCCTCGGTCATATCTCCGTCGGCGAGCCTCGTCAGTTCCTCCTCACCGGAGAAGGCGGAGACGGCGCTCTTCCCATAGAGGGAATAATCGCGGACAAAAGAAAGGGACAGCCTGTAGATTGCTCCCGGCTCCCGCTTCATCAGTCCGGAAAGATCCACCGAGAAGTTCTGCCACCGGTGCAGGTCAGTCTGAGGATCGGTGTCGAGAGCGAGCCTCTTTTTGTAAATCAGGCGTCCGGAACGGCGCAGTCCGCTGTCTCCGTCCAATGTGTTTTCCTGCAGGAACTGCAGAACGTTGTCACGGTAAATCTTGACGACTTTCACGTCCACGGCGCGCAGGTTCACCGCCTGGAAAGGGACACGCAGGTTGTCTCCGTCCGGAAGGATGTTGCCCTGACGCGGCAGCCGCACGGCCGGCTTGAGTTCTCCTGAAGGGAATTCGGCGGTCCAGTCGGAGCCGAGACGGTCACCGCGCCAGTCTTTGAGCGCTTCCGAAACCGTGAGTCTCAAATCCGAAGTCCGCGCTTTCTTGTCGAAGAACACCCTGACGATGTTGCCGGACACCGCCGCATGACTGCGCATTTCCGTGGAGAACGTGAACATTCCCGAAATGTCCGCGAGCGGATCAAGCGGCTGGGACAGAAC
>CAVFTG010000024.1:0-9030 GCA_963625415.1 Barnesiella intestinihominis | reverse complement strand
GGACAGAACCACCTGGACATAAGGCTCGTCCCCGTCGGTTTTTTTTGCGGAGAGGACTCTGAACCCGTCGGTTCCCGGAATCGTGACATCGGCGGAAACGGTCTTCCCGAATCCGGAGGAATGCCCGTCGAAAACGACCGTCAGCCTGTCGTCGCCGGCAAGACGGTTCACCGGGGATATGCTGAATTCATAGACCCCCTGCCCGTCGCCCTGCCTGAGGCTGACCTTGGCTGAGCCCGATCCGCCCTCCGGGTAGAGCATTTTCGCAGCTTCGTCCTCCGGTATGCCTTCGCTGAGCATCAGACGGCCTTCGACCGAGGCGGCATCCGGAGAAGTGCGCAGAATCTTCACCGCGTCAATGACGAGAGCGGCCCTTTTCGGAGCGACCCTGAAAGTGAAGCCGAAGGTCTTGAGTTCGGGAGATTCGACTCCGAAAACCTTGTCGAGGGCGAACTTCCCCCTGTACTCGCGCCCCTGTTTCAGCTGTCCGTCTTCCGGGACGAACTCTATCATTCCTGAGCCGGCCCAGCGAGCCTTTCCCTTGAGCGGAGGGAAGAAAGTCAGCAGCCCGTCCGCAGGCACGGACATGTCCGGAGTCGAGGCGAACTGAATCTTCACCGATGAACTTTCGGAAATCATCCCGCCGGTGTAGGCTTCAACGTAAGGAGCGAATCCCGCGTCGGGATTTTCATCGCCGCCGTTCCCGTTCCCGCATGAAACGGCTGATGCCGCGGCAGCGGCAAGTAGAATCAGAGATTTCAAGATATTTTTCATAACGTCAGGGTCTTGACGACATGTGTAATCATACAGGTCGCAAAGATATGAATAATTTGCATTCCGGACTCATGACATGGATGTGAAAACATGACGTGGATATGAAAAATCGTAACCGTAATTTCAAAATGATTTTCATTTTTTCACTATTTTTGCAGTTTGGATTTCATTTCCGGCGGAATACGAAACATTTTCAGGACAGTCTTATGGACAGGAAAATTGTCATAATCCCGACTTACAATGAAAGGGAGAACATCGAAAAAATCATCCGGGCGGTGTCTGCGCTGGACGGAGATTACCATGTGCTGGTGATTGAAGACGGGTCGCCTGACGGGACGGCCGGGATTGTCAGGAAATTGCAGGAAAGTTTTCCCGGCCGGCTGTTCATGATTGAGAGAAGCGGGAAACTCGGACTCGGAACTGCCTATATCACAGGATTCAAATGGGCCGTGGAGAAGGGATATGACTACATCTTCGAAATGGACGCGGACTTTTCGCACAACCCGGACGACCTCCCGAGGCTCTACCGGGCCTGCGCCGAAGACGGGGCTGATCTGGCCATAGGCTCGCGCTACTGCAACGGAATCAGCGTCATCAACTGGCCCATCGGAAGGGTGATAATGTCCTACTATGCCTCCGTCTATGTGCGGACTGTGCTCGGGATGAAGGTCTATGACACGACGGCGGGCTTCAAGTGCTACAGGCGCAGGGTGCTGGAAACGATAGATCTGGACAGAATCGGGATGTGCGGCTACGGCTTCCAGATTGAGATGAAATACAGCTGCTACAAGCTCGGATTCAGAATCGTGGAGGTGCCTGTCATCTTCGTGGACAGGAAGGAAGGCACGTCGAAGATGAGCGGAAGCATATTCGGAGAGGCTTTCTGGGGCGTGCTCCGGCTGAGATTCAGGAAAATACGTCCGAAGCATGTGGCCGACGGAAAAACAAGTACAGACGAAAGGCAATGAAGGGCAGGGAGTTCAAGGGAAATTTTCTGACATATGTGCTGTCTCTGACGGCAATCGGTCTGTGGGGCGCGTCCTACATCTGGTCAGACAGTCTGATCGGCAGGAATATCCCCATATTCTATTTCGTATTCGTGAGGATATCCGTCGCCGGGATTCTGCTTTTCCTGTTCAGCGCGGCAAGCCGCAGGCTCGCGGGAATCAGGAAGAAGGATCTCAAATGGTTTCTGCTTCTGGCGTTCTGCGAGCCGTTCATATATTTCCTGTTCGAGACGTACGGGATAAAGTTCACGGGTTCGCCGACATTGAGCGCGATGACAGTAGCGACGATTCCGATATTCTCGATTTTCGCGGGAGTCATTCTTTTCCGTGAAAGAATCTGCGGGGTCAACATTCTGGGGATATTCCTTTCTCTCGGAGGCATCGTACTCGTGGCGATGGCAAAAGGCTCGCTCGGAGAGCATTTCATCATCGGGGTGGCGTTTCTGCTGGTTGCGGTGATGGCGGAAGTCTGCCACGCAAGCATAACGAAAAAACTCAGCGACCACTATTCCAGCCTGAACATCGTCATGTACCAGTTCCTCATCGGCTCGGTCTATCTCCTGCCGCTTTTCATTTTCAAAGGGCTTGAAGACTTCGACGCCGCATCCTATCTCTGCTGGGACACATGGAGGCCGATTCTCTGCCTTTCCGTGCTCTGCTCCAGTCTGGCGTTCTCGCTTTGGGTCGGAACGATCAAAAAGCTCGGGGTGGCGAAGTCCAGCATATTCACGGCTCTCATTCCCGTGGCGTCGGCCGTCATAGCATGGCTCTGCGGTCACGAGCTTCTGAACCCGAGACAATGGGTCGGAGTCGCAATCTGCGCCGTGGGAGTCGTACTCTCGCAGGTTACGGTCAAAACCGGCGGCCGAAAGGACGCTTAGAAAAATTCCGAATATATGAAATCCGGATACGATACTCTCAGAAGGGACACGGACGGGAACGGAACCGCCAATGCCGTCTCCGAAGATGAACGTCACATGCGCGAGGCTCTGAGGGAGGCGCGGGAGGCGGCCGCTGAAGACGAGGTGCCTGTCGGCGCGGTCGTGGTGTGGAACGGACGCGTCATCTCACGCGGACACAACATGACCGAAAGGCTTCACGACCCCTCCGCCCATGCGGAGATGATTGCGCTGACTGCGGCCACAGAAGCGGTGGGCGGGAAATATCTCGATGATTGCACGCTGTATGTGACCGTGGAACCCTGCCCGATGTGCGCGGGGGCGATGAACTGGGCGCAGGTCGGAAAACTTGTCTATGGGGCGGCAGACCCGAAACGGGGATTCTCGAAGTTCACTCCGTCTCTGCTGCATCCGAAGACGGAATGCGTTTCCGGCGTGCTGGCGGAGGAATGCGGCTCGATTGTCAGCGAGTTTTTCAGGAACAAGAGAAAGTCGTATGTTTGACTTGGAATCACTCGGACTGTTCGGGCTGTTCATCGGGACGTTTCTCGCCGCGACGGTTCTGCCTTTCAGTTCTGACGCCCTCTATCTCGCCGTGCTCGCCGCCACGAAAGACCCGGTCGGCTGTCTTGCGGTCGGGACTGCCGGCAACTGGCTCGGGAGCGTGCTGACATACTGGATCGGGTGGTTCGGCAAGTGGGAGTGGATTGAGAAATGGTTCATGGTCAGGCGCGAGACCCTTGAGAAGCAGAAAGTGAAGATTGACAGGTACGGGGTGTGGCTCGCGCTGCTCGCGTGGGTACCGATAATCGGCGATGTCATAGCCATAGCGCTCGGATTCTATAAAACACGCCCATGGGCGACAATGTCATTGCTGCTCATGGGCAAGTTCGCCAGATTCCTTCTCTGGAATCTGATATACGGATTGTTTTAGCCGGTTTGCTTCAGCCGGTCATGAAACCGGTGCAGGTCAGCCTACAGGTTGCAGGAAAGCTGCCGCCACATCGAGGCCGTCATTCCGAGACTTACAGGGAACACGAAGAACAGGATGACAAGCAGTTCCAGAATTCCCAGCACGACTCCGACCGCAGGGCTGAGCAGTCCTACGACAGCGAATATACCTCCGAGGAAACCTATTGCGGCGCCGACTATCAGCTCCATGACAATCATCACTCCGAAAATTGTCCACTTGCTTCCGTAGGTGATTCTGTTGGACTCGCGTATGGCCTCCACCGGAGAGTATTCCTTTTCAAGAATTATGAGCGTGGTGAACATCGTGGCTATCGAAAGCACGACTGCCGGGATGACCGTGATTATGCACACCGTCAGCAGGATGCAACGGAAAGAGCCGCCGAGCAGCAGCTCCGGAAGCATGCGCCTGTATCTGCTGTCGAAAATGTCCGTCGCGCTGAACGGTTCGCCTTTGGCCCACGCATTCACCATCGCCTGAAGACCGAACCATGTTCCAAGGTTGATGTAAGGAATCCAGCAGGTGAGGAGCCAGAGCAGGATTGCTCCGCAGCAGCTTCCGATGTGCCCGAAACCGATTGAGAATGATTCCTTGAAAGTCTGCGAGAAATTCAGCGTCACCGCCTGTGAAAGAGACTGCTGCTGCTGAGTCTCATTCCGGCAAGATTCCTGCTGCTTATTCACGGCATTGCTGACCACATTCCAGTCGAACGGGATGTTGCCGGGGAATATTATGCTGTCCCCGAACGAAATCTCCACTCCGTTCTGATTTACGAACTGGCCGTTGACATAGGTGCCGTTCGTGCTGTAATCCCTGAAGATTATGCGTCCGTCGTCACTGAGAGTAAGTTCAGCATGTCTTCCGCTGATGGCCGGATTGTCATAGACAATCGTGTTCTCGGGACTGCGCCCAATGTAAAATGTAATCATAAGTTATTGTTTTATAAAATGTTATACAATAATATCATTGCTTTCCCTCCTGCGAGACGGTTATTTTCTTCACAAGTTCCGGATTCTTCGAGACATACTCGCTCTCGACGAGGAACGTCGCGCTGCGGACGGATGATTCCGTATTGTCGGACGCGGTGACGGTCAACACTGAACCGGACGCGCTGACGGTCAGCCACGAAGGCACGTCTTTCACGTTCCATGAACCCATGCACTCGCCCACCGTCACCGTCCGGCTTTCCGCCTTGGAGGAGGCGAACCTCGGCACGGTCACCGCCCCGGTGTCGAATACGAACGCTTTCTGGGTGACAGAAATCTTTTTCGTCAGGCCGTTCAGTGTACTCTTGACATACATGTCCCCGACAGAACGCTGCGAAAGGGAGTAATTATTTTCGTAATACAGGCTCAGATTCAAGCTGCTGATTCCGTTGGCGGGAGCTGCGGTGATCCATGACGGCACACCTGTCACCTCCCATCGCGCGGTGGAGGATATCGTAACGGGAATCTGATCCGCTGCAGGATTCATCGCCTCGACAGTCAGATTCACGTCCGTCCTGTCAAAGACGAAAGCCGCCTGTGATATGCTCACTTTCTTCTCCAGCGCTGAATTGTATGCGGCATACTGGCTTTCGACCGAAAGTTCCGCGGAACGTATTGATGTCGTGAGATTGTCGGAGACCCTGACCGTCACAATCGAGCCTGAAACGTTGACCGTAGCCCATGAAGGGATATTCTCAACGCTCCATGAACCCATGCACGTGCCCATGAGGAACTGCCGGGACATGGAGTTCAGTTCCGAGAATTCATTGAGACTGAGCGGATCATTATCATAGACAAACTGTTTCTGGGTGATGCTTATCGGCTTCAGCAGACTGCTTCCTGACGCCCGGATTCCAAAATCGGACGTGCTCCTCGTCGAAAGCTGGTAGTTGTCGGCGACCGCGACGGTTACTTCGCCGGAGCCGTATCCCGAAGAAGGAGTGACGGTAACCCATGAAGGCTGGTTCTCCGTGCTCCAAGGCGCACCGTCCGAAATCGTTACGGAAACATTCTTTGATGCGGGAGAAAGGGGTTCCGCGCTTATGTAGACCGCAGTCTCGTCAAAGACGAACTGGTTCTGCTGGAAATGCACGGTTTCCGAATAGTCCCCCAAAACGCTGTAAATTCTCACGTCGGCGGAGCGAGGCGATTTGAGGACATTGGAGGAGACGTTGAAATCCACGCTCCTGTCCGTTGATTTCCCGGATGAAGGCGTCGCGGAAATCCAGGAAGATGCGGATGAAGGAATCTCGACTTTCCAGTCGCAGGAGCACTCCACTTCCGTCCTGTGTGACCCTGTCTGGAAAGGTGCGAGATCGGTGAATGACGTACCTTTGACATTGAACACGAACGCGGACTGAGTGACATTGTAGGTGTGGCTGCGGATCTTGCCCCTGAAATTGCTGCTGACCGTGAATGTCCCGCTGCGGGCGGATTTCGTCAGATTGTTCTCAGGCCTGATGACCACCCTTCCGTCTCCGGAACCTGAAGCCGGTGTCACTGAAATCCAGTCAGGAGCGTCCACCTCCCACAGGTGCGAGCAGGACACGTCTATCGTGAATCCTTCATCCGGAACCGGAGCGAAGGCGAGAACGCCTGCGATTTCAGGAAGAGGCGTGAGTTCGAAAGTGTATTTGCGCTGCGTGATTCTTATCTGCAGAGGGTCAGCGGCGACTCCGGCCTCCTCATGGGTGACGCTGTGGATGCTGATGACCGCGACACGGTCCACCGTCTCTTCATTTACGGACGACGCGCCGTAGGAGATGTTCGAGTCACCCGTTCCGGAGGTCTGGGAGACGTTGAGCCAGCCGGCTTCGGCGGGTTCTTCGTAAGAGACGTCGATGCGCCACTTTCCGGAACTGCTTATCGCAAGATTGTAACTGTCGGTCGACAGTGTGTTCAGGCTGAGGTTCTCGGCCTTCGCCGTGAATATGTACGGGTTCTGAGTGACGGTGACCGGAGCCGACAGCGGGTTGAGCGCACTCGCAATCCGCAGTGTCGCGGTCCGCGCCGTGAACTCGAGGTTCTGCGACAGCGCACTCACGGAAACGGTCTCGCGCCCGGGATCCGGAGTGTCGCCGTTTCCCGACACCGGGTCTGCCGAAAGCCAGTCGGCTGCTCCGGAAAGCGTCCATTCTCCGGAGGACATGACATCGAACCTGTGGACGGAGAGGTCGTTGTTGCCGATTTGAATCCCGTCCGCCGAAAGACTGTGGACATAGGCCTTCTGTCTGACATTCACCGGCTGCGGAAGAAGCGTCGTGCCGGCGACTCCGACAATGCGCAGAGCCGATGACTGCATTTCCCTGGCGGGGTTGGCGTTTCCGCTGCATCCCTCGTGACCCATGTTCAGCGAGAAGGAAGATGAAGGAGAATCCGCGCCCAGACCGGTTCCCCGAGGGGTTGCCGGTTCGGTGGAAAGCCAAGAGGCGTCCTTCTCTACATACCAGTCAATCTCAGAATCGACCGTGAAATTCACGGGATCCGGATGCGCGGCCTCGAACTCGAGATAGCCGAGGCTGTAGTCCGCGTCCACAGCGACATTGAAACGGACATTGTTCTGCGAGAAATCAACGACATACTCGTCAAGAGGGTTGCCGTAAGAATCGCCAGCCCCGATGAACCTGAGCGTCAACGCCCTGTCCTTTCCGGTGGCGTTGTAAGTCTCGGGGACGAACAGGAATTCCCATATCCCCTCTTCATTCAGCCCATATTCTCCGGGAGCCGGTGACACGAGCCAGCCGTCCTCCACGCCCGAAACTGCGGCGGCGAAAGACACCGGGCCGGAGCCGTCGGCGGTCAGATTCCTGCGGCTGTATTTTCTGTAATCCATCTCCACTGACGCGGCGGCATCCTTGACCAGAGTCCAATCAGTGTTCGACTGGACGATGAATTTTATGCCCTCGCTGCCGAACGGCTGCTCTGAAGTGTAATTCCACGGGAAAACCACGCTTTCGTGACCGGTCAGTCCGCCCGACGCCGATGACGACACCACGAAGTATGGACAAGGCTGTTTGAGAGTCACACTCGCGTTCAGATAACCGTCATCGGAAGAGAAGGCAAGTTCCCCCTGTCTGGAAGTGTTCGGGCCGGTATGTTCGGTATTGACCCCCACGGTGGCCTTGAGCGATATGGTTCCCGCCTTGACCGTGTCATCGTTGCCGAGCGGGCTTTTCCTGTCTCCGGCGACGAGCGTAAGCCATGACGGGATTCCGCTGACGGTCCACTCCGAATCCGATGTCACGGTGAAGACATATTCACCTCCGACCGGGCTGAATTCTATCTCGTTCACGGATATGGCGTTCCGCGACGGGAGAAGTTCTTCAGCCGCGAAATCATCCTTGGAACAGGACGATGCTGCGAGGGTGACCGCCGACAGCACGGCAAGTCGCATCAATGATATGCATCTATCTTTCATCATATTATCTCCAAACAAGTTACCTGTCATAAATCAAATCTCCCGGAGTCGCCTTCAGCAGATTCCTCATGACATACCACACGGTGAAGACCGACGAGGCGATTATTATCAGCACGGAAGCCACAGTCTTGAGATTCCACAGCGACAGGTAGCCGAACCCGCCGTCCCTGACTATGCCCGTGAGCATGAAGAGCCCCTGAATAAGCCAGACCGCCGCAAGCGAAATGACGGTCGCCGCGAGAATCGTCGCCGTCATGATCAGGACATATATCGCCGTAAGTTCGAAATTGCTGATGCCGAACGCCTTGAACGTCCCGAGATTCCGCTTGACCTTCTGGAAATACGACTGGAGCAGATTCACGATGAAAAGGATGATGCAGACGATGGCGAAAGCTATCATCGTCCACGAAAGAATGTTCGCCATCACGCTGACGGCGTTGAAGTTCTCTTTCGCGTTTATCTGCGACATCTCAATCTCTATCTTGAACTTCTCCTTGACATATTCCTGGAAATCATTGATTCTCGACAGGTCGGCGAAATGGACGGATATGTAGTCGTCATCGTCGTCGTTGTAGTCGGAGGGGATGTAATTGTAGAGACGGACAACCCCTTTCCCGGAATATTCATCCATGAACATGTCGTTTATCTCCCGGTTCACGGAGAAGTCCGCATCGTCCTCATAATCGAAGATGAGGGATATGAATCTTCCGTCGCGGAACGTGAGCATCGACGGAAGTTCCATGTCGGACTCGGAGAAAAAAGTCATGTCCGTATGTTCCCGCGTAATCTGCTCAAGACGCCCGAGAGCCTTCGGGGCATCGACTCCGTCAGGAACAAAATAGATGAAAGAGCTGAAATAGGACGGTTCATAGAGGTTGAACGCCTGGCCGTTGTCCTGATGATAGAAATATTTCGTGCCTATCACGTCCATATTTGAAGGCAGTCTCTTCACGACCGCGAGCACAGGGACCGGGAC
>CAVFTG010000023.1:10258-16675 GCA_963625415.1 Barnesiella intestinihominis | reverse complement strand
CAGGGCGCTTCAGGCGGATGGACGATGTGGGTGATGCTTCTGCTCATCTTCGTCGTCATGTGGTTTTTCATGATTCGTCCGCAGCGCAAGCAGCAGAAGGAACTTCAGAAGTTCCGCGACGGACTCCAGAAAGGCGACAAGGTCGTGACCGTGGGCGGCATCTACGGAACCGTGGTTGAAATCAAGGAGAAATCCGTGCTCATCGAGGTTGACAAGGACGTGAAACTCCGCGTGGACAAGAATTCTCTTGTCAAGGATTATTCCGAGGCGGCATCCGCAAAGTAGTTCTGACGCCTGTGCATGCGGGCATTTCGGACGAACGCAGTGAAGCGGTTTCTCAAATTGAGGCGGTTCCTCGGACGGACGCTGGAGTTTCTGAAAGTCAACAGAAGAGACCTGACAGTTTTCCTGCTCGCTTTTCTGTTGGCTTTCAGCATCTGGTTCATCCACAACGTCTCGCTCCGTTACAGCGAGATTCTGACCGCGTCGGTGACTGCAGAGTCGAACATTGCCGGAAGACGCGGACGGTCGGTGAACACGTGCCGTGTCGTGGCGCGATGCAGAGCCACCGGCTACAGCATCATCGGCAACAAACTTTTCGGTGGGGGCGCGGCCGTGCGGATTCAGATTGACGGGTCGGCGCTGCGGCATCGGGACGGGGACGTTTTCGTCTTCACTCCGGAGTCCATGCCGGAATTCGGGAAGATGGTCTTCGGCGGCTCTGCGGTCGAGTACTATCTCACGGACTCTCTGCTGTTCGTTTTTCCCGAGGAAAACAGCCGGAAAGTTCCCGTCGCGGCCATCTCGAACATAGTCTGCGCACCGCAGTACATGTGCGTGAACGGGGTGGAACTGAAGCAGGACTCAGTTTTCGTTTACGGAGACCCGTCGCAGATTGACAACATCTCCAAGGTTTTCACGCGCAGCGTCACTCTCGGAGACCTCAGCTCCGATGTCCATGGGACAGTGGAGATTGAGCCGATAAAGGGCGTGAGGATGTCACGGACGAGCGTCGATTACAGTGTGAGCGTGCGCCGCTATGTGACGGAGACCGTGAGCATGCCGGTTCATGTGCGCAATCTTCCGAAAAGGAGGGAGATTGCCGTCTATCCGCAGAGCGTCAATGTCGTTGTGGAGTGCCGTTTCCCCCTGACTCTCAAGCCGTCCGAACTTGATGTCCTCTATGTGGACTATCATGATTTCGAGGTGTCGAGAAGCGGGAAATGCGTCATCCGTACCGATGAACTGCCGGACGGGGTGCTCGGAGTCAGGCCGGAGGTCGAGGTCGTGGACTGCGTGGTCAAATGACGCCCCGCCCGCTCTGAAGCCGTTACCGACCGGCATCATATCAGACAAATACATATCATACGAATTCATACAGGATAAATCAATACCGGTAAATCAATACCGGAAATTAATATCAGAAAATTAATATCAGACGAATCATGAAAACAGATCTTACGAAAATACTTTCAATATCCGGTTATCCGGGACTCTATCTCTATGTCGCACAGGCCCGTTCCGGCGCCATCGCGGAGTCGCTCGCCGACAGGAAGAGGAGCTGCTTCGGACTTTCGAGCAAGATGACCACTCTCGCCGACATATCGATTTATACCAATGAAGGCGAGATGAAGCTCAGCGAGGTCCTCCTCAAGCTGAAAGAGGCGCTCGGCGGGAAGGAAGCCCCTTCTTCAAAGGCTTCCGCCGATGAAATCAAGGCGCTTTTCGCCAAGGCTGTCCCGGACTATGACGAATCGCGCTTCTATGTGTCCCACATGAAGAAAGTCGTCGACTGGTACAACTGCCTGCTGAAATATGCTTCTCTCGATTTCGAGAATCCGGAGCAGTCCGGGGAGGAGGCTCAGAAAGAGGCCGGGAATCCGGCACAGTCCGCAGAATAATCCCCGGGTGACATGCATTGCGGAGGAAAACAGCGTCTCCAGTCGATAGTTCGCGGATGTTCCAAGAACCGGGTCGATTCGGAACATGTGCTCGCACAGCTTGCGGACGCGTATGACATCTGCTCTGAAGAGGATTGTTCCGAAGAGGATTATGTCGACGTGGCTCTCGTGAACACCTGCGGTTTCATCGGGGACGCAAAGGAGGAGTCCATAAACACGATTCTTGAGACGGTGCGGAGAAAAAAGGAGGGCAGGGTCGGAAAGATTGCCGTGTTCGGCTGCCTTTCACAGCGTTATTCCGCAGAACTCGCTTCGCTCATTCCGGAGGTTGACCTGTGGCTCGGGGCGAGGAGCACGGACGAAGTCGTGACCGCGCTCGGCGTGTCGCCGGACCGACATCTGAACAGGAGTCGTCTTGCGGTCGGGGGGCAGGGGAGTTACGCCTATCTGAAAATCAGCGAGGGCTGCGACAGGCGCTGTTCCTACTGTGCCATTCCGTTCATCCGGGGGGCGCACCGTTCCGTGCCGATTGAGCATCTGGTCGAAGAGGCGGAGAATCTCGCCGCCAAGGGAGTCCGCGAACTCGTACTCATCGCCCAGGACACGACCTACTACGGTCTCGACCTCTATCACAGGCGTGCGCTCGGGGAGCTGCTCGGAAGGCTTTCGGAGGTCGGGGGCATAGAATGGCTCCGCATCCATTATTCCTATCCGGCGGACTTCCCGGAAGACGTGCTCGACATCATGGCCGGCAATCCGAAGGTCTGCCGCTATATGGACATACCGCTCCAACACATTTCCGACAAGGTGCTCGACAACATGCACCGCCATGTCGACGGACGCTGGACACGCGGACTGATTGCGCGGATGCGTGAGAAAGTCCCCGGCGTGGTTCTGCGTACGACGATGATTGTAGGGCATCCGGGAGAGGGTGTCCGGGAATTCAGGGAGCTGCTTGATTTTGTCGCGGACGCGAAGTTCGAGAGACTCGGCGCCTTCACCTATTCCGAAGAGGAGGGGACTTATGGAGCCGAACATTTCAAGGATACTGTGCGCCAGTCCACTAAGCAGAAGCGTCTGGACGCTCTGATGGAGCTGCAGAGGGGGATTTCCCTCGAATACAACCTTTCCCGTGTGGGTTCGGCCGTCCGGGTGCTTGTCGATTCGTGGTTTGCGGAACAGAATGTGCTTGTATGCCGCAGCGAATTCGAGTCTCCGGAGGTGGATGGCGAGATTCTTGTCGGGTACAGCCCGGATTTGTTCGGGGATGTTGACCCGCAGAAGCTTGTCGGACATTTCATCGAGGTCCGGATTACGGCTGCGGACGACTATGACCTGACGGCGGACTTTGTCCGTACTTTGGAATAGGCACGGCCTCCGGAGCCGGGCTGTTTAATGGATTTTGTTATGAAGATTTTCGGTACGGTTTCCAAGCCTTGCTTGTGGACGGTGTCGGCTGCCGCCGTTGCGGCTCTGATGTCAATTTTTGTTTCCTGCTCTCCCCAGGTGTATGGAATCGCCTTGGAGATGAGGCATCCTTCCAGTTCGGGTCTCGATCTCACGGGAAAGAGCGTGGCGATATTCTATCCTTCCGGATTGTACGGGAAGGAAAAGCAGCTGACAGCTTCGGCCGCCGCCGCGCTCGCGGACAGATTGGATGCCGCCTATCCGGAAAGTGACTCGACCCGGCTCTACACCGTCGCCTGCACTGACGGTTTCAGCAGCATGTCAGCTCCGGACTCGCTTGTGAATCTCGTGCTCAGGACCGATGCCGATGTCGTTTTCCTTTTCGGGCGTCCGGAGAAGTTCGCGAAAGGCTATGTGACGGGGGATTTCACTCTTCCTCTATGGTGTTATGATGCTCTCGGCGGGGATGACGGAGGAGTCAAGCCGTTCAGCGTCAGGGCTTATGCGCGGGAGGATGCTTCGGCTTCGGGAGAGACCATAGGCGAAAGGATTTCCTCGTCTTTCGTCCCGACATGGCGGGAGGAGGAGTTCGGCATCTGGTACAGGGACAGTGCCGCATGGATTGAGGCGCTTCAGAAGGCCGTGGATCTGAAATGGGATGATGCCATAAAGGACTGGATGGCGATACTTGCCAAGACCTCGGAACCTTATTACCGCTCCTGCCTGGAATACAACATCGGGCTGGGCTGCTTCATGATGGGTGCCAACGGGCTTGCCCGCCAGTGGCTTACGCAGTCTGCGGCGGAGTATCAGAACTCCTTGACCACCGCCCTTCTGAAGAGACTGCCTTAAAAGGCGAATTGCTGCGTTATGCTCTCCTCTGCGGCCTTGAAAGGCGAATTGCTGCGTTATGCTCTCCTGAGGTTTTGAAAGGTTGTTGCCGCTACTTCTTTTGGGATCTCCAGTTGAAGATTCTGGAGAAGCGCTCGTTGCGCCGTTCTGTTATTTTCTGCGCGATTTCGCCGTCGAAATGCTCGAAAGTCTGCGGCCATCGGCTTTTGATTCTTGCAATCTGCTCTCTGATGAACGAGTCTATGTGCCTTGCCCGTTTCTCGTCGTATATGTCATTGAAATCCACGAGGATGCCGGTTTCCTCCACATCCCCGAACTCGTCGTTCACGGCGGTTCCGAAGACCTTGAGGGTGGGGGACAGCCCCATGTAGCTGTTTACAAGAGGCGGGATGTTCTCGCCGAGGGCGCGGATTTCACGGTTCAGAATCCGGTAGTCGGCCTTGAAGTCGTCTTCCGTCAGCACTGAGTTCAGTTTTTCGGTCGGAGTCTCAAGGATGACTGGATTCTTTGTCGTCACGAGCTTCTCGTCGTCCGGGAAATGCTTGTACAGGAAATGGAGTATGAGGTCGCGTCCGTAGCGGTTGAACGACGGATACATGGTCATTTTCCCGAAATACCATCTCATTCCCGGGCGCATCATCATCAATGCTCCGAGTCCGTCCCAGAGATTGTCGAGCGCGAACAGCGCCTTGCTTCCCGTCCTGGCCCGCTGGTATTTCCCCGAAATGAACGAGCGGCCGAGTTCGATGGTGAACGGGAGATATTCCCTGATGAATTTCTCCGAGAAAGTGAACAGATGCGATGTGGCGAGCACCGGCTGACCGTTCCCGTCGAATTTCACGTCAGTTCCGAATATGAACCTGTAGCCTCCTATGATGTCCTCGTCGTCCGGATTCCACACAATCAGCTGCATGCACGGGGAGTCCATGGTGTCGAAGCCGTCGATGTCCATCTTCAGTCCCGTACCGCCGCCGGCTTCCCGGAAAGTCTCCTCCCTGAGACGCCCGATTTCACGCATCACGTTCGGAGAGTCCTGCGACGAAATGACATAGAGTTCGTTTCCGGCCTTGTTCGTGTCGCGCAGCTTCTTGTTCGCCGTCAGTTCCGACTTCAGCAGTTTCACATCCACCGGTGCAATTATCTTTTCCATATCTCCTCCTGTTTTATGAAATCATTTTCCGCCCCGGCCGGCGGATTCCGCCGCTCTCTGCGGTTTCAGATCATAGACAGCCGCCCTGACCTCCTGCGCCCATTCTTTCGGGTTGCGGCTTTTGTCGAATGACTGCCACGGAATCGGCTTCCCGAAGACCACCCGGAAAGTCTTCCCTCTGGCGCGGTAGAGTTCATCGGGGAGGAAGGCCATGGCGATGTTGAACTTCAGCCGGAAGAACGACGAGAGGTTAGCCACCCTGTAGAACCGTCCGGTATTTTCTCCGACAAAATGCACCGGGACTATGTCGCGGCGGTACTCGACGCTCTTCGTGACGAATACTTTCGACCAGACCAGATCCTGAATCTTTCCGTCGATTTTTCTCGAACACAATCCGGCCGGGAACATGAGTATCTGATTGTCAGACGCGAAAATCTCGTCCGTAAGCCTCGGCAGGTCGCGGTTCTGCGTGCCGATTCCGGCGCCCTTGCGCCTTATTTTCGCGTTCACGGGAACGCAGAGCGGGGCGAGTCCTCCGAGATGCATCAGGAAGTCGTTGACCATCAGTTTGATGCGTCCATCGTATCTGCGTCCAATGATTCCGGCGAGAGCGACTCCGTCCACTCCTCCGAGCGGGTGGTTCGAGACGAAAGTCAGCCTTGCGTCGGGGGAGTCCGGCAGGTTCTCAAGCCCCTCGACCACAATCTTCACATCGAGATATTTCACCGCATTCTCGCGCGTTTTCACAGAACTCCACGCCCTCGTAGCCCTCCTTGAGATAGCCGTTGAGGAAATCCTGATGCAGCAGGCGCTTTATAATCTTCACGAGCAGGCGCGGCGCTTTCCCGTTGAACCTCTTCCGGAAAATCTCTTCTATGTCAATAGTCTTTCCCGCCATATGACATCTGTTCGAATGAGCGTGCGAATTTACAAAAATTCCTGAAAAGCAGACCGCTGCCTACAATGAGTCATCCAACGCCTCGGCAAGCACGCTGACTGGATGCCTGACTTTAACTCCGGTGGACATCTCAATCTGCCATTTGCAGGTTTCGCAGTCGCAGGCCACGAAATCAGGCCCCGCCGCCGCGATGCTGTCGAACAGCGGCT
>CAVFTG010000023.1:9781-10248 GCA_963625415.1 Barnesiella intestinihominis | reverse complement strand
GAATCCGTAGGTTCCGGCTATGCCGCAGCATCCGCTCTCGAGCACCGTAAGTTCCACTCCCGGAATCATCTTCAGCAGTTCGATTGAGAAATACTCCCATCCGAGCCTTTCGAGGTGGCAGGGCGTGTGGTAGGCGATTTTCGCACGGTAGTCACTGCGGAACTTCAGACTCCGGCCTTCCTCAAGTTTTTTGTAGATGAACTTCGTCGCGAGGAAGATGCTGTCCCGCACCTGCGAGTTGTCAAGTCCGAGCAGGTTCGGATACTCGTCCCGCAGTGTCAGCATGCAGGTGGACGATGCCCCGACAATCGGCTCTCCGGTTGCTTCCAGAGCCGTTCCCATAATCTTCAGATTGTGTCTGGCGTTTCTTGTCGCGGCTTTGACCATCCCGTTCGCAATCATCGCTATCGAGCAGCAGCGTTCGCCATCCAGCAGCCGCACTCCGATTCGAAGCGCATTCATGACCT
>CAVFTG010000023.1:4152-9771 GCA_963625415.1 Barnesiella intestinihominis | reverse complement strand
ACATAGCAGCCGTGGAAGTAGTTTATCTTCTCGGGATAGGATTCCTGCGCCACGGCGGCGTTTTTTCTGAACCATTTCTCGAAAGTCTCCGAAGCATAGCGCGGGAAAGTCCTGCGCTTGTCAACCCCGACGACGGCGTGCAGGATTTCCTTGACCGGAGCGGACTGGAGCAGGGGATTGACGATTCCCGACATGCCCCCCGCCACCTTGCCCATGAGATCCGTGCCCGCGAGCGCGATTTCGCGCGGTCCGGGGATGCTGCGGCCGTAGTTCAGTCTCGCATTCTGGATGATGTCCGCAACCCGCACCCCCGAAGGGCATGCCACCTCGCAGCGTTTGCAGTTCAGGCAGTATTTGAGCGTGCTGTCGTAGTAGGAGCGGTTCTTCAGCCTCAGCCTTTCGCCGTCCGGTCCGGCCTGTTTCGGACCCGGATAGGCGGGATTCGCCGGCACGACCGGGCAGTAGACCGTGCAGATGGTGCATTTGAGACACTGCTCAAAGTTGTTCGGGTCTATGTTTTCTCTTTTCATGATTCACTTGCTATGCTGTCGGCAACATCCAGCGCCGAGCAGATTGAGACACCGCCCCCGCAGCCTTCGTAGAGCGGATTGCAGCCTCCGAGTATGCTCCCCGCGACAAACAGGTTGCTGATTGTCCGCCCGTTCCGGCTGGCCCGCAGCCCCGCTCCCGGAGTCAGTTTCGCCCCGATGCCGATGTAGTTCTGCTTTCCGAAGAAGTTGTCCGCGTCGAACCAGTCTTTCCGCAGCTGCGGAGCATCGACATCGATTCCGAGAGCAGGTTCAAAGGCTCCGTTCCTGTCGGCTTTCAGCCCGTTGCTGAAGAAACTTCCGCTTGCGAGGACGAAATTGTCGGCCGTGAACTCCATGTCGCTGATGTTCGCCGTGCGCACCGCCGCGAGCCTGTCGGAGTCGTAGCGTCCGGAAATCACGGTGTCCCCCTTGAACAGTTTGCCTCCGGATTTGCAGAAAAGCCCTGTGAGCCCCCGCTGGATCTCGATTCCCGGCACTGACGGCGGCATCGTGGCGACGAATCTCACTTTCGTGTTCATTACCTTGCCGATTTGAATCGCGTCGCGGGAGTCGGCGAGGCTGAATATCGCCGGGATGACAATCAGGTCTTCGCCGTCGTATTTCTCCCTGATTTGCGATATGTATTCCTTGAATGTCGGACGGTCAAGCACCCTTGAGATGTTCGTCGCCCTCATTTCCGTCGGACTTTTCCTGAGGTTTCCGAGCGCTTCGAGCCGTATGGTCACCGTCCTGCACGGACTTCCGGAGTCTTCAATCCCCTTTGCCACGAACTCCGTGTTGAAGTCGAGGAATCCGTCTGGGCAGGCCACGAGGGCGCGGCGGCAGATCGGCTGTCCGGGGGATTCCGTCGTCAGAAGGCTGTCCGTCGTCATGAAACAGCGTTTCAGAGAACCCATAGAACTGAGCCTGAAGATGTTGCCGAGATCTTCGGGGATATGTGTCCGTAATCCGGAACTTTCGAAGATTTCCATCGCCCCGCGGAGATGTCCGAGCACCTTGTCCGCTCCGATTATGGAGTAGGGATGTGTCTGAGGCAGTTTCCCGATGCTTTCCAGCGGGTAGTCCACATCAGTCCCGTCCGGCATCCTGTTCAGAAGGTCAAACGCTCCCGACCAGAAGTGCATCGCCGACTGCCCGGCGGATATGACGGCGCATTTCCGCCCCATCCGCTGCAGCCGTATCCCGCAAAGCAGTCCCGTAAGCCCCCCGCCTATTATTATATCATCAAATTTCATGAGAATAGATCCATTGGGTATACTCATTTTCACGCAGCGAATCGCCCCAGCATACAGGGTAGATCCCCTTCCAGCGCTCGTTCATGAAAGCCGTCAAATCCTCTTTCGCCCGCGAGGGATTCTCCTTCTTCCGGGCAATCAGCCCAGCGCCCCGGCATGCGCAGAGTTCCCCCTGGCATGTGCCCATCCCGAGCCTCGTGCGGCGGCGCAGGTCAATCATGTTCGTCACCTGCAGGTTGTCAATCGCGTCCTCAGCCTTGCGCAGGGTCACTTTCTCGCATTCGCAGATGAGGCTTCCCTCCTTGTCCGAGCGCGGGAATCCTGACCTGTCATAAGGGTCTGAACCTGGAAGCGGACGGGTCGCCGTCACGCAGCCGCGCCTGACGCCGAGTTTCCGGCACACGAGGTCGGAGGCCCATTCCGCCATGAGCCTGTAGGTCATCAACTTGCCTCCCGTGATGGTTATGAAGCCGCCGATGCCCTCCCGAGTCTCGTGGTCGAGCAGCACGATGCCCCGGCTGATGTTGCGCCCCGACGGGTCGTCGTCAGCCGCGACAAGGGGGCGCACCCCGCAGTAGGCCCGTATGATTCGGGTCTGCGCAAGCGCCGGCGCGAGTTTCTGCCCCTCCTCAATCAGAATCTTCACCTCTTCGGGAGTGACGCGGATGTTGTCGACCTCCTCGATGGGAATCCTGTCCGAGGTCGTTCCTATGAGCGAAATCGTCTCCCCCGGAACGAGAATGTCGGCGTTGGCCGGCTTGCGGCAGCGGTTGATGACGACATTGTTCACCCTGTGCCCGAAGATGAGCAGCGAACCTTTTGCCGGGAACATCGTGATTGACGCTCCCGCCATCCTCGCGATGCCCTGTCCCCAGATTCCGCCGGCATTGACCGTGACAGGAGCGTAGAACGTCTCGACCTCGCCGGTGCGCTTGTTTCTGATTTTTACGCCCTTGACAGTGTTCCCATCCTTGACGATTTCGAGAACCTCGCTGTAGGTCAGCACCTTGGCGCCATGGAGTTTCGCATCGGTCATGTTGGCCGCAGTCAGTTTGAACGGATCCACGGCTCCGTCCGGCACGACGACCGCGCCGATGAGCGAGGGGTTCACGGCCGGCTCCATCCCGATTGCCTCTTCCGGGTCAATCACCCTCGCCTTTATCCCGGCCTTGCGGCAGGACTCCACGAATTTCGTCTGATAGGCGGGATCATCCTCCGGAAGTGTTATGAACAGTCCGTCGGTCTTCTCCACGCAGCCCTTGGCTATCCGTTTGAGAATCATGTTCTCCCTTATGCACTCGGCGGCCGACTCCGTGTCTGTCACGGCATAGCGAGCACCGCTGTGCAGCAGCCCGTGGTTGCGGCCTGTCGCACCGGTCGCGATGTCATTCCGCTCGACGAGCAGAACCCTCAGCCCGCGCAGGGCGCAGTCCCTCGCCGTGCCGGCCCCTGTCGCCCCGCCGCCGATGACTATCACGTCAAACTCGTTGTCTTTCAATCTTCCCATATCCCGGCTCCGTCCGTTATCTCCTCTTCATTCCTGAAATATCCCCCGGATCTCAGTCCTTTTTCTCCGGCTCCGCCGCTCCGAGCCATCTGGCCAGCCAGCTGAAATAGCTCCTGTGCCAGAAAATCGCGTTCTGCGGCTTCAGAATCCAGTGGTTCTCGTCCGGGAACACAATCAGCTCGGACGAAACCCCCATCATCTGCGCACAGTTGTAGGCGGCCATACCTTGGTCGTAAGGCACGCGGAAGTCTCTGCCGCCGTGGATGACCAGAAGCGGCGTGTGCCAGTTCTTTATGAGCTTGTGAGGGGAGTTCGCATAGTGGCGGAGAGCCGTTGGGTTGCTGTCCCACGGAGCGCCTCCGTTGTCCCATGTCGGGAACCACATCTCCTCGGTGGTCATGTACATGTGCTCCTGATTGAAGATTCCGGCATGGGCGATGAACGCGTCATAGACATCGCCGTGCACTCCGCAGAGATAATAGACCGAGTAGCCACCGTAGCTCGCCCCGCAGGCGGCCATCTTGCCGACATAAGGCTCCGCCTTGAGCTCCCGCGCCGCGCTGAGGTAGTCCTGGATGTTCAGCCCGCAGTAGTCTCCGGAAATCTGCTCGCACCATTCCTGACCGAACGCGGTGGTTCCCCGGCGGTTGGGCAGCACGACCACATAGCCCTGCGCGCACATCAGGCGGTAGTTCCATCGGTAGGACCAGCCCTGGCTCAGCGTGCCCTGCGGCCCTCCGAGACAGATTTCGATTGCCGGCCACTTCTTCGAGGGGTCGAACTCCGGCGGATAGAGCACCCATGTCAGCATGTCCTTCCCGTCGACTGTCTTCACCGTCCGCGCCTCGGTTCTGTGCGGCTTCAGCTGCGAAAGAATGTGTCCGTTCTCGTCCGTGACGGCTGTTCCGGTCTGCGTGGAGGTGTCGAACGCCACAATCTCCGTCGGGAAGTCCATGCTCTGCCATGTCGTGTAGAGAAGCTCGCGCCCGTCCGTCCTGTCGATGAAGAAAGGAGTGGTGAAGTCGTACCACAGCTTCTCTCCCGTCTTGCGTACCGTGTTTCCTTCAAGGTCGGTGACATAGATTGCCTGAAGACCTTCCGCGAGCGAGTTGAACCAGACGTGCTCCGAGTCCGCGTCCCAAACCGGGGCGGCGACATTGTATTTGAATCCTTTGCTCAGTTCGCGGACGGGCCCGATTTTCATTCCGTCAATCTCTGTGACCATAAGTCTCTGCCTGTCAGCCTCGTAGCCGTTCCGTTCCATCGAAATCCAGCAGATCCGCTTCCCGTCGGGACTCCATACGGGCGTCGTGTCATATCCTCCGCCCATAGGAATCCGCACGCATTCTCTGCTCCGTATGTCATAGATGTAGATTTCCGTGTCCGTCGAGAAAGCATAGTCCTTTCCGTCCTTTTTGCGGCAGGAGTATGCAATCCGCGTCCCGTCGGGACTCCAGCAGAGCTCCTCAAGTCCGCTGAACGGTTCAGTCGGGAGTTCGTAAGGGGATATGCCTCCGTCAGCCGCCCCCTCGCTTCCGAGGATGTCGGTGAAGTCTCCCAGGCCTCCGTCCCAGTCGAAAGAGCCGATGAAACTGTGAGGGATCTCCTCCGTCCAATGATCCCAGTGGCGGTACATCATCGTTTCAGTCTCATAGGCCTCGGCCTCGGGAAGATCCGGGTATATCCGCTCCGGTGTCTTTGCGCGTCCCGGAACATTTGAAATGAATATCACCTTTGACTGATCCGGCGAGAGCTTGAACTCGCTGATTCCCTTCTCCACGTCGCTGACCTTCCGTCCCACGCCGAGAGTCCCGTCCTTTCTGAGCTTCGCAATCCACATCTGCCCGCCCTTCAGGTAGGCGACTTTCTTCCCGTCCGCGCTCCAGCGGGCGTTGCCGAGACTCTTTCCGGAACGGGTCGCGAGATGCGTGCCGCTTCCGTCCAGATTGCTGATATACAGGTTCCTGCAGGAGCGGTTCTCCATGACTGAGTTGTACGACACCCCGTAGAGCAGTTTCTTCCCGTCAGGCGACACCTGCGGATCCGAGAGCCTGCCGAGCGCGAGCAGCACCTCCGGGGTCATCTTCCCGTCAGCGACCCTGATTTCAGATTTCCCGATGAATCCGTTTTCCCCGGATTCCCTTTCCTTTGCAAAAATTCCCATGATGATGCAGAATGCGGCGGCCGCAATGACCGCCGTACAGACGATGATTTTCGATTTTATTTTCATTTTCCATATGTTTTCATGTGTTCCCCGTCTCCATATGTCTTCATGACTTCTGCGGCGTCCGCGAGCAGCCGCAGCCGGACTTTTTCGGGACTCAGA
>CAVFTG010000023.1:0-4142 GCA_963625415.1 Barnesiella intestinihominis | reverse complement strand
ACCTCGATGGCGGAGCCATATTTCCGAAGTTCGAAATAGAGGTCATCATTGTCCAAAGATACAAAAATAGAAAAATATGTCCATTCCCCCTCGGTTTTCAGCAATTTCTGGCTGTGGTGGACGGGAAGGTCGGAGATGTATTTCGCCTGTACCCCCCGCGCCCTGAACTCGACGGTGCAGCCTTTTTCGCCTTCGCGGGGGATATATGTCCCGAACGACGTCGCGAGAAGTCCGGAGAGACTGAAATTTTCGGGATATGTGAAACTGTCGGGAAGCATGTCCATGGACACGACCCTGTCGAGGGCGTAGCATCTCAGCGCACCGCGTTCGATGCAGTGTCCGTAGAGATACCATCGGCGCTTGTCCTCCTTGAGGGAATAGGGTAGCACGGTGAGCCGTTCCGGGGCCGCGCTGCTGTATTTGCGGTATTCGATTGTGATTCTCCGGCTTTCAAGCATCGCCTCCATGATGCGGGAAAGGAAACGGTGTCCGGAAGGGACAGGCTCCACCTCGATTCTTCCGCTGAGGGATTCCTTCCCCCTTTCAAGCAGGGAATTGACCGTGAAGCTGTCGATGAGCCACTCCGCGGCCCCGCTGCCGCTCATGCGGCTTTCCCGGTCAATCCTGTAGCGGTTGTCGCTCCGGTCGCATACTATCCCCACGCCGAAGACTTCCTCCACCCCGTTCCTGTAGTTGGCGAAGGTTCTCCGCACGAGCGTCTCCCCGAACCGTTTTTCATAGCGATCCGCAATCTCCACGAGCGTCACCCCGGCATCCCCCGCGTCCATGACCGTCTGCAGCAGCCAGATGTATTTTGAAATCAGTTCCGTGACCATATCAGCTGATGTTGCTGTAGTCCTTTATGTCGTATTTGTTTTTCCGCAGTTCGAGCAGAAGGCGTATGTTTTTCGGGTCGCTGAGTGTCGGGTCTCCGCTCAGAACGGCATAGGCCGCGCTTCGTGCGGCGCTGAGAATCTGCCCGTCCCTTGCGAGCGAGGCTATGTTGAGGGAAATCGGCAGTCCGCTCTGCTGAGTCCCCTCAAGGTCTCCCGGGCCGCGCATCTTCATGTCCTCCTCGGCAATCTCGAAGCCGTTCTCCGTCCTGCACATCAGTTCGATTCTGTTCTTCGATTCCCGGCTCATCTTCTGACCTGTCATCAGTATGCAGTACGCCTTGTCGCTTCCCCTGCCCACGCGCCCGCGCAGCTGATGGAGCTGGCTCAGCCCGAACCTCTCCGCGCTCTCGATGACCATCACGCTCGCGTTCGGAACGTCCACGCCGACTTCGATGACGGAGGTGGCCACAAGTATGTCCGCCCGTCCTTCGGAAAACGCGTCCATGTTGAAGGCTTTCTCCTCGTTGTCGAGCTTTCCGTGCACCACGGCAATCTTGTACGGAGGGAAGGGGAAATGGCGGCGGATGGTCTCAATTCCGTCCTCAAGATTCTGATAATCAAGTTTCTCGCTTTCGAAAATCAGCGGATAGACAATGAACACCTGCCTTCCGGCCTCAATCTCCTTCTTGAGGAAATTGTACATCACGAGACGCTTTCCTTCCGTGCCGTGGACGGTCTGCACGGGCTTTCTTCCCGGCGGAAGTTCGTCTATCACCGAGACTTCGAGGTCTCCGTAGAGCGTCATGGCGAGGGTTCTCGGAATCGGGGTCGCCGTCATCACCAGCACATGCGGAAGTTTCCCGTCGCAGGTCTTTCTCCAGAGTTTCGCCCTCTGCTCCACCCCGAAGCGGTGCTGTTCGTCGACAATCGCGAGGCCGAACCTGCGGAATCTGACGCTGTCCTCAATCAAGGCGTGCGTGCCAACGACTATCCCGATTGTGCCGTCTTCGAGTCCGGCGTGGACTTCCCGCCTTTCCGCCGCCTTGCTGCTGCCCGTGAGCAGTGCCGCCCGCACTCCGGTGGGCGCGAGGTATCTTCCTATGTTCTTGAAATGCTGCTGCGCGAGCACCTCGGTCGGGGCCATGATGCATGCCTGGTAGCCGTTCCCCACCGCAATCAGGGCGCTCAGCACGGCGACCATGGTCTTTCCGCTGCCCACGTCGCCCTGCAGAAGTCTGTTCATCTGATGCCCCGACTTCATGTCGTCGCGGATTTCGGTGATCACTTTCTTCTGCGCTCCCGTGAGCGGGAAGGGGAGTGCCGCATAGCATCTGTTGAAAGCTTCGCCCACTTTCGGCATCATTATCCCGTTGTCCGCTCTCGAACGCACGAACTTCTGCTTGAGCAGCGCGAGCTGGAGGAAGAAAAGTTCCTCGAACTTGAGCCTGAACCGGGCCTTTTCGAGAGCCTCATGGCTTTCCGGGAAATGGATGTTGCGCAGGGCGTAGCGCAGCGGGACGAGTTCCTTTTTGCCGGGTCTGCCGCCAAACCCGTCCGAAGATCCGCCGGGTTCGTAATTCTCGAGAATATATGTCGGAAGCGTCTCCTCCTCCTGTCCGAGAGCCACATTCAGCGCTGACTGCATGATGCGGCCCATCACTTTGCCGGTGATTCCGCAGCTCCTCAGTTTCTCCCCGGACGGATAGACTCCGACGAGATGACCTTCCGCCGGGCTGCCGTTGTCCGGTCTGTCGATTTCCGGGTGCACGATGCTGAACCGTCCGTTGTATTCGTCCGGTTTGCCGAAGAAGATGAAAGACCCGCCTCCGGAAAGCTTTTCATACGTCCACTTTATTCCCCGGAAGAACGTCATGTCCATCTCTCCGCTTCCGTCACCCACGCGCACGCTCATCCGCTTCACGGTATTGAATTTCAGTTCCTTGGGTTTGTCCTGCGCAATTTCGCCCTTCGCGCCCCAAAGCGTGATTCTCCGGACGGAGGCGAGAATCTGGACATATGCGGAATCCCCTCTGATGTCGGCGATTCTGACGAACGAGGTCCTGTCTACATAGCGGAACGGATATATCCTCAGCAGGTCGGAGGCGTATTTCACCCCGAACTCGCTTCTCAGAGCCTCGGCACGCCTGGGGCCGACTCCCGGCAGATACTGTATTTCCGTTTCGTTGCGCATGACACGCGAAGTTACAAAAAAGAATCTGATGTTTCCCGATATATTTTGTATCTTTGCAAGATGTGAAACGATCTGTCAGTAAAAAGGCATGAGGCATTTGTGATGTATTTTTGAGGGCAGATTTGTTTTGGAAGAAGGAGTGTACCGGGCGTACACGACTGATGAGAAAACGAATATGCACCAAAAAGACACACAAATAGCAAAAATATATGGACAGGAAAATAATAGTAGGCATAACGCAGGGCGACGGCAACGGAATAGGATATGAAGTCATAATCAAGGCTCTCGCGGACGAGAGGATTCTCGATTTCTGCACTCCGGTGATATACGGTTCGTCGAAGATTTTCGGATTTTACAAAAAACTGATTCATAATCTCGACAAACCGGTGAACACCAATATCATAACTTCGGCGAAAGAAATCCATCCCAAGAGGGTGAACATCGTGAACTGCCTTCCTGACAATGTCTATGTCGAGCCGGGGCAATCCACGCCGGAGTCCGCGAAATCGGCGATGGTCGCGCTTGAAAAGGCGGTGGAGGACATAAAGAACGGGGACATAGACGTGCTCGTGACCGCGCCTTTCAACAAAAGGGCCATGGCCGCGGAAGGATTCGGGTTCACCGGTCATACGGAATATCTCGAAAAGGAATTCGGAGTTGACGAGGTCTGCATGATCATGGTCAGCGACAACCTCAAGGTGGGCGTGGTGACAGGGCATATACCGCTCAAGGACGTTCCCACGGCGATTACCCGCGAAAAGATTGTCGGCAAGCTCGGCCTGATGAAGCAGTCGCTTGAAAGGGACTTCGGCATCGATTCCCCGAAAATCGCCGTGCTCGGTCTGAATCCCCACTGCGGTGACGGCGGCCTGCTCGGCGAGGAGGAGAAGAATATCATACTGCCGGCGGTTCAGGAGGCGGTGTCGCAGGGCATCCTGGCTTTCGGGCCTTATTCTCCGGACGGATTCTTCGGGCTGGGCAACTACTCGAAATTTGACGCGGTTCTCGCGATGTACCACGACCAGGGGCTGATTCCGTTCAAGGCGCTCGCTTTCGAGGACGGGGTGAACTACACGGCCGGGCTGCCGATTGTGAGGACATCTCCGGACCATGGC
>CAVFTG010000022.1:2551-16997 GCA_963625415.1 Barnesiella intestinihominis | reverse complement strand
AGCCATATTTGAATCAGTGTATTGACAGTGTGCTTCAACAGTCATTTTCAAATTTTGAACTGATTCTTGTGGATGACGGTTCTCCCGACGGCTGCGGGGCGATCTGCGACGCTTACGCGGAGAAGGACGCTCGGGTGAAAGCCGTACATAAAGAAAACGGAGGTCTGGTTTCGGCGCGCAAGGCCGGAGCGGCGGTCGCCACCGGGGATTATACGGTCTGTCTTGACGGAGACGACTGGCTTGCGGAACGGTGTCTGGAGACATATTCCGAAATAATGGGGAATCATGACGTCGATCTCATAGTAAGCCGTTTCGCGTATGCTTTTGAAGATGGGACGGGAAAGAATCAAAGAAACGACTGCCCGTATCGTATCGGCCTTTATACACGGGAGGATATGGAAAAGGAGATATTCCCGATACTGATGCAGAACGAAAGGGCCGAATATTTCATGCCGTCTGTGTGCGATAAGGCGTTCCGGACCGATTTGTATAAAAAGATTCAATCTTCTGTGCCGGACAGGGTAAAAATCGGAGAAGACGGAGCCTGCACGATACCATACATATGGAACGCCCGCTCGCTGTACATCACGGACACCATATCATCGTATTACCGGCTTGCGCCGACATCAATGACAAAAGAAAAGAAACCGTTCGACTGGAACGGCCCGGAATTGATTCATGAGCAGATTTGCAGTCATGTCCCGCTCAGCGCCTTTGACTTTGAAGAACAGATGTACAGAAAAACCGTCCATGAGCTGTTCAATGTCGTGGCATCTCAATTCTATCGGAAAGCGGGCTACAGGGAAACGGTCGGAGACATAAGGAAACATCTGCAGAATCCCGTTTACAGCGAGTGCATAAAAAAAGCGCGGTTCAGGTCTTTGAAAGGGAGACTGGCGGCGGACGCTCTCCGGAACGGGAGATACGGGCTGATCAAGCTCTACTCGATGGTTCATGACTTTTAGCGGCGTTTTTCATCGGGATGCCGCCGGATGCGACAGCTGCCCGCATGAAAGATGATGACAACCAAGGAAATATGATACCGAAAAAAATACATTACTGCTGGTTTGGAGGGAAACCCAAGCCGGGGCTTGCCAAAAAGTGCATCGCAAGCTGGAGGAAATATTGTCCGGACTATGAGATTGTCGAATGGAACGAAGACAACTTCGACGTCAACTCAAACCGGTATGTACGGGAGGCTTACGAGGCTCGGAAATATGCTTTCGTGTCGGACTATGTCCGGCTCTGGGCGATGACGACCTACGGCGGGATTTACATGGACACGGACGTCGAGCTCGTCCGTGCTCCGGATTTCATCCTGGAGCACGAAGCCGTGTCTGGATTTGAGTCGCAGACTCAAATCCCGACAGGCCTGATGGCCTGTCGGGAGGGTTTTCCGTTGTTCGAAGAGTTTCTGCGCTATTACGACGACGCCGTGTTCCTGAATCCCGACGGGTCTCTGAACATGAGGACGAACGTCTCCATCATGACGGAAATCTGTCTGAAACACGGATTCGTGCCGGACGGAAGGTATCAGACGGTCGAAGGGTTCGTCCTGTATCCCCGGGAGGTTTTCTGCCCGCTTGACAACGCGACCGGCAAGATGCACAGGACGAAGGACACTGTGGCTGTACATTGGTTCAACAAGTCGTGGATATCCCCGAAGGAAAGACTCAGAAGCTGGATCACGAGGCCCTTTCACCGGATTTTCGGCGTGAACTGTTTCGCATGGCTGAAGAGAAAATGAAACTTACTGTATTCACTCCGGCCTACAACAGGGCGGCCACGCTGGAGCGGCTGTACCGGAGCCTGCTGCGGCAGTCCGTCACGGATTTCGAGTGGCTGGTCATCGACGACGGCTCCTCGGACGGCACGGAGGCGGCGGTGTCCGCATTCATGGAAGAGAGACCGGCTTTCCGGATCCGCTATCTCAGGCAGGAGAACGGCGGAAAGCACCGCGCCTGCAACAGGGCGCTGAATCTGGCGGAGGGCGAATGGTTCTTCTGCGTGGATTCAGATGACTGGCTGGCGGACGACGCGGTGGAGACCATCCTGCGGGCGTGCGGGGGCCTGGACAGCGGCCGCTTCCTCGTCGCCTACAAGCAGGACGGGCAGGGGAGGCTGCTGAGCGCGGAATTCCCCGAAGTCCGGGGCTGCACACTCCGGGGCTGCACACTCCGGGAACTGTCGGACAAGTGGCATTGCACGGGCGAGTTCTCGCTGGTTTTCCCGACAGCGCTGGCAAGGAAATTCCCTTTCCCGGAATTTGACGGAGAGAAATTCGTCACCGAGTCCGTCGTTTACGACCGCATCGGGGAGGTCGCGTCCGCCCGGCTGCTTCCGAGCGCCGTCACTGTCTGCGAGTATCAGGAGGACGGACTGTCCGGTGACCCGCGCTCCCTCATGAAGAAGAATCCCGCCGGCTACTGCCTCTATTTCATGCAGCGCATCGACCTCGCCCCGTCCCTGCCGGCGAGAATCGTCACGGCCGGGAAATACCATTGTTTCGGAATCTTCGCCGGAGAGAAGAAAAGCCGATATGCGGGAAGGCACAGGCTGACGGTGACGCTCGCAAAACCGTTGGGCGCGCTGTTCCGCGTCTATTATCTGAAAAAGGGAGGATTCTGACATGCGGTTCGTATTCAATGTCGGGGTGCTGGTTCTGCTGTGGATTGCGAACCTCTTCCACGGCACCGGTCTGGACACTGTCTATCATGTGACTGACATGGCGCGGTGGATCACGATTCTGCTGTTCACCGCCAGCGTCGGGATGAAGCTCATGAACCGGCACGATCTGCAGTTTGATAAAAAGAGCTTCTGCATCTTCGGCGGGATGGCCGCGGTTTTCATACTCTCGCCGCTGTTCAACGGCCAGAAATCCGAGGACTGCGCCCATTACGTCTGGGTGTTCTGTCTCATCTACCTGCTCGCCCACATGAAAATCGACGAGAAGACCATGCTCTGGACGGGGCTTGCCTACGGGGTGATGGGTTTCGCCATTCTCTACATATTCGATTTCAGATCCACACTGAGCGGCTGGAACGAGAACTCGATAGCGATGATAGGCATGCACAGCTTTCTGATCATGCTCGTGCCGTTCTTCCGGCTGAGCCGTCTGAGGAACAAGCTGATTCTGATGGCATCGGCGCTGTTGTTCTCCTACCTTGTGTCACCGACGAACTCCAGATCAGGAATCCTGTTCGGTCTGGTCGCGGCGTTGTTCGCAATCGGAGTGATTCCCCGGAAGATTATGACGGGAAACCGCCGGATTACGCTGCTGTGGCTGCTGTTCCCGCTGCTGGTCGCCTTCGCCGTCGTGGCAATCTCCGGGGGAGGGTACATGTATGACCTGAACCAGTGGAGCTACCGGCATTTTGACAAGCCCCTCTTCAACGGCAGGGATGAACTCTGGGCGTACGGTTTCGACCGCCTTATGACAAGTCCGCTGATCGGCAAGGGGAACTTGAACGCGGTGAACTGGCACAACAGCGCCGTCACCTGCCTGTATGGGGTCGGAATCGTCGGCTACGCCTTCTGGATTGCGGGTCTCGCGAACATCCTGAACAGGGCGCGGGGCTTCCTGCGCGACTACATAGTGACCGGCTGCTTCGTCTGCTTCATGGTTCTGTATGCGCAGCAGAGCGTGGAACTCGGCTTCATCACGGGAAACCCCTCCCTGCTGGGGTATATCCTGCTCGGCATGATGCTGGGGCGGGTGAACTGTCTCAGGAAGAGGAGAATCAGGCGATGAACGCGAAGGTCAGTGTCATAGTCCCGGTCTATAAGGCGCAGGATTTCCTGCCCAAATGCGTGGACAGCATTCTGTCCCAGACCGAGGAAAGTCTCGAACTCATTCTCGTGGATGACGGGAGTCCCGACCGAAGCGGCGCGATTTGCGATGCCTATGCCGCACGGGACAGCCGTGTCAGGGTGATTCATCAGAAGAATGCCGGGGTGTCTGCGGCGCGGAACGCCGGCATCCTTGCGGCGGAGGGCAGGTACGTCGGTTTTGTGGACAGCGACGACTGGATTGATCCCGACATGTTCTCGCGGCTGTTGACTGTCGCGCAGGAAACCGGGGCCGACGTCGTCATGTGCGACGCGACCACCGTCTATTCCGACGGCGGACGCCAAGCGGACACGATAACGCAGTTATCGGGAAATCGGATTTTGAAAAAATCCGATTTCCTGCCATCTCTACTTTTAGAGATGGCAGGTTCCGCTTGTCGCTGTATTTACCTCAACGGTAAATACAGCGACAAGCGGCGCAAGCATCCGCTTGCGTTTCCGCTTGGCGTCAAATTTTCCGAGGACCGGATTTTCAATCTGTATGCGTTCGGTCAGGCCGACCGGGTGGCGTATGTCAAGGAGAGCTGCTACAATCGCTACATGAACGCCGGGAGTGCGGTGCACCGCTTCCACGCGGACTATTTCGAGGCATACAAGGCGGCTGCGTCGGCAATCGAAAAAGCCATACGCGACGTGTGGGAGGACGATGAAGCCTTGCAGAAGGCCTACTCGCACCAGTTCTTCGCCGGAGCCTTGGGAGCGGTCTGCAACTACTATTACAAAACCTCTCCCATGACAGGCGCGGAGAGGCGGGCGGCTGTGCGGCGGCTCTGCGGGGACGAGCAGCTTCAGGCCGCACTCGCGAATGCGGACAGCCTCGAGCGGAAGGAACGTTGGCTGAGGGACGGGCGGACAGCCCTGCTGATCGCCTACGCACGGCTGGCGAACATTAAGCATGGGAGATGAGAACAGGAATTTATGTAACGACAGGATTACAGACATGAGACATTTGGTAATAAAGAATTTCGGGCCGATTGCCAAGGCCGACCTCAATCTGGGACGGGTCAATGTTCTGACAGGCATGCAGAGTTCCGGCAAAAGCTGCGTGCTGAAAACCGCATGCTATTGCACATGGGTCGAGAAACGTCTGGAACTGGCACAGAAAGCCAATGGATTCGGGAAAGGTTCTGCATTTATCGACATCATGACCGATTATTACCAGATGGCCGGTTATGTGCATGAGGACACCTACATAGAGTACGAAACGGAACGGCTGTTTTTCTCATACGACCATTCTTCCCGCAAATTCTTTATGAAATGGAATACGGGCCGTTGGAGCTACAGGCGGCCGAAGGTGAGTTATGTCCCCGCCGACAGAAACCTCGTCGCGGCAATTCCGGGATGGAGTTCCCTGTCATTGGACGGGAACATGATAGAGTTCATGTCAGATTGGGATAAAGCGCGCAAATCCGTCAAGAAAGAGGGCGACTTTCTCGGACTGGGAATGTCCTATTCTTACGACAGCCGGACGAACACCGATACCATAAGATTGAAAGACGGTACACAATTGAAGCTAAAGGAAAGTTCAAGCGGCATTCAATCGCTTTTGCCGATGTACGTGCATCTTGACTACCTCACGCATGGCCAGTATTCCGACAAGGGGGGAAAACTGTCATATGAACAGAAAGAGGAAAGGAGGAACTTCCTCTCCACACTTTATGCGCAGCTGCATGAAAAGGATGTGAACCATGGCGGGAACGTGGCGACCGTCACGTTGGAGGGTTCTGACTATTCATTCTCCGGGCAGAAGGAAGCAAAAAAATTCGCCGGCATTTATCATAACTATATGAACGTCGGACATAGTGAGATATTTCTGGAGGAACCGGAAGACAATCTGTTCCCGCCCACCCAGTGTCAATTTGTCAATTGGCTGCTTGAGAAGATGAACCGCCCTGACGACAGGCTTTTTATCGCGACTCACAGCCCCTATGTCCTGAACCAGTTGATCAAAGAGAGTCCAGAAGGATTGTCCGTAATGTTCACTCACAGTGAGAACGCCGGTAACAGGGGTTTTACGGTCCGTCAATTGAGTCCCGAAGAATTTCAGGAGGTGTATGACAACGGCGTTGACATGTTCTTTATCACCCCATCGTCTTTTGGTATCCCCTCTGATCTGAAAGGCTTCACGAGAGAATCCAAGTCGGTCACCTCCAATACGGATATTCGCTTCAAGAGGCTTTTTGACGCAATCAAAGAGAACTCGGAGGTACAGTCATTGAAACGGGCATTGGAGTATTTGTGCCGGAATCAATACAGGACGGATCCCGCACAATTGAAAGATATTTTCCGGAGCAGTGATGCGGGGGAATGTCGAGCGGAACAAGAATGAGAATGTAAAAATCGAAGGAGAGGAGAAACAGTATGGGAGATGAGAATGATAAAATTTTGTTAAGCGTAATTGTTCCGGTGTATAAAGTGGAACCCTATTTGGAACGCTGTGTGGAGAGCATTCTGAACCAGACTTATCGGAATCTGGAGGTTATCCTTGTGGATGACGGCTCGCCCGATAACTGCGGAAAGATGTGCGATGCATTTGCGGAGAAGGATAGGAGAGTGAAGGTCATACATAAAGAAAACGGCGGTTTGTCCTCCGCACGAAATGCCGGTTTGGGTGTATGTGGGGGGGGGTATTTTGCCTTCGTAGACAGCGATGATTGGCTTGAGCCGGAAATGTATCAAACCTTGATGACCGTTGCAGAAAAATATGATGCGGACATTGCGGAGGGCGGCTATCGTTTCTTCCGTCCGTGGAAGGTCGAAAATAAGATTCGGGAGGCCGAAGACACAGGAGAAATCAGAGAGTTTACCAATATCGGGGCTCTGCGTGAACTCTACTATGGCCAGCAGATGTTCGGCGGGCTGACAGTCATGGTGTGGTCCAAAATTTACCGCACCTCCGCGCTGGGGCATCTCCGCTTTTCCGAGGGCTACATCATGGAAGATGTGGAGTACACCCCGAAAGCGTTTTATGCCGCGAACAAAATTGTAAAAATCGAGAAGACATTCTACAACTATAACATCCATCTGGGATCAGCTTCCACCAGCGGCATGGGGACGAACCTGCTGAAAGTCCGTTCCGGCATCCACTCCAGAAAGAGTCTGTGTGAGTACTTCGAGCATTGCCCGACAGAGTGGCTCAGAGATCATGAACAGTCGGCGTATTACACGACTTTGATGAACGCCTACTATGAAAGCTGGAATCAGAGGAACAATCCGGAGTTCGCGAAATTGCAGGAGGAGACCTTGAGAGAGTTGAGGGAGAACAGGGAAAAAGTCTTTCAGAAATGTCCCGGGAAAAAGACAAGGCTGTTTTATTTGTCTCCGCTGCTGTTTTGCATTGCGACGAAAGCAGTCAGAGATTGCAAGAAATATCGCTATAAGCTGCATGTTAAACTTACAGGGAAGAATTGAAGCGTCACGGGTTGCAGACATTAAGCACGGGAGATGATGGGATGAAATCGTGACAATTTGTCACGGTTTCAAAATGCGGGTTGCAGACGGATCGGAACAGGTCAGCTCGGAGAATTCATGAACCTGAAGGGCGAGCGGTACTACGACCAGTTTGACTTTGTTGGGTGGATTAACAAGGGATAGGGAAGAGACAATAAAAATGGGATGTATGAATATGAAAGACGCGTACTTGATCATTGCGCACAAGCAGTGGGGACTTCTGGAGAAATTGATTCGAGCAATAGATTACGAGAAGAACGACATTTACGTCCATATAGACAAGAAAAGCAGAGTCGATCTGGCGGCTTTCAGCGGCTGCGCAAGTCGTTCAAAGGTGCATTTTTTCCAGGAATTCGATGTGCAATGGGGCGCACCGTCTCAGGTCGATACCGAAATGCTGCTGTTTCGGAAGGCATACAGTGGGGGGGGGATATCGGTACTACCACCTGTTATCCGGTCAGGATTTGCCGATAAAACCGATAGAAGAGATATATCACTTTTTTGATGATAAGACCGAGGAATATTTGTCGTTCAGTAAAGACAATCCCGATGACAGAATCAGACTGGGGTATTTTCATTATAGAGGGTCAAACATTTTCCTGCAGTGGTTATTCCCCCATATAAACGGCATCTATGCGAGATTGGGAATGGACAGGCTGTCTATGACAAAACTGCGGATATACAAAGGGGGAAATTGGGCGAGCCTGACAAACGATGCTGTGAAATATTTGGTCGAGCATGGCAGTTTGATTCATCGAATCACGCGATATTCACATTGTGCGGACGAAGTATATAAGCATACGATCTTGCTGAATGCGGACAAGAAGTTTCCCCTCCATCATGGACCGGACATCAGGTATATAGATTGGGCGCATAGAGAGGGCGGTTCTCCGCATACGCTGCGAATTTCAGATTACGAAATCTTGGCTAATTCGGAGTGCCTGTTTGCCAGAAAGTTTGACGAGGATTCAGATGAGGCTGTCATTGAGAAAGTTATTGCTGTTCTGCTCAAAGACGGAAACAAGGGTGATGCGGAAAAATGTTGAGCGGGAACAGAAAGGCAATTGAAAAATCGAATGAGAGGAGAAAACAGTATGGGAGATGCGAATGATAAACCGTCGGTAAGCGTGATTGTTCCGGTTTATAAGGTGGAGCAGTATCTTGACCGCTGTGTCACCAGCCTGTTGGCTCAGACTTATTCTGATTTTGAACTGATTCTTGTCGATGACGGAAGTCCTGACCGCTGCGGGGCGATTTGTGACGCCTATGCGGACAGAGACGGGAGAGTGCAGGTCATCCACCAGAAGAACAAAGGACTCAGCGGGGCGAGAAACAGCGGAATCGCTGTGGCAAGGGGAGAATATATATGTTTCGTTGACAGCGATGACATGGTGGCGAGAGATTACGTCGAAGTGCTTCTGTCGTGCATACGGGACACTGGAGCCGATGTCGTGGAGTGCGGAAGGATTGATGTTTACGATGATATGACACCGAGTTGTCAGAGAGGTGACAAAGATGAACGTCTCTATTCCGCGAAGGACGGGCTGAAGATGCTGATTCTGAATAATGGCTTTTCTCAGACTGTCTGGAACAAGATGTACAGAAAGTCGGCTCTGTCTGACGTGAGTTTCCCGGAGGGGAAACTGCATGAAGATGAGTTCTTCACATGGAAAGTCATCGCCGGTGCAAAAACGGTGGCGGTGGTGAAATGGCCGCTGTACTATTACTTTCACAGAGAAGGAAGTATCATGGAAACCTTTTCGGAACGGAGGCTTGATTTTCTCGAGGCGAGATATGAAAGACATCGTTATGTTGAAGAATATGTGCCGGAATACACAGACATGTCAAAAGATTCCATCGCTTTTCCGGCAATATTGATTCTGCAGAGAATAGTAAGTTTGCGGGATAGGCGGATGTTGGAAAATACCTATCCGATTATTAAAAAGTATTACGATCTGACGAAGTTTTCATTGGGAGATGTGATGAAGTTCGGATACAGGAAAGGAGTGTGGTATTTCTTGGCGAACGTATCTCCGCTATTGAGCGCGGGAGTCAGATGTTTGTTGAAACGACCGGTTTGAGAAGACACTATGATACAGACGAGACAAGAGCTGAAGCAATATATATGCGCAGATAATGCGGAATACCTCAAGCGGAGCAGGAAAGAGCGCTTGGTCGGGAGAATCGCACGATACCCTGACTATGAAATCATGCGGTACAAGGTGGCGCTTCGAAAAGCCGAATACTTCACGAACTCCGTGAAGTTAGGGAAAATAGGTTTTCTTTTAGGCCTCTTATATGAGAGGAGGAAGAACCGTCTCGGCAAGAAGCTGGGAATAGAGGTGGAGGTGAACTGTTTCGCCCCCGGACTGCAGGTTTATCATGCCGGGGAAATCATCGTGAATCCGAAGGCGAGGATTGGAAAGAATTGCAGATTGCATGGCTGCAATTGCATCGGCAACAATGGCAAGACTCAAGATGTCCCGATGATCGGGGATGATGTGGACATTGGTTTTGGCGCGTGTGTCATAGGTGGAGTTCATGTCGCGGACAGGGTGAAGATCGGCTGCAATGCGGTCGTCGTGAAGGATTGTTTGCATGAGGGAGCCACTTTGGTCGGCATTCCTGCAAGGGAGATCTGAAAATGAGATACCTGAAGATTATCGGCAGATTCTGCAAGGCCGTTCCCATGTGGTTCAGACTGAGAAGGGAATTCAATCCCCGTGTCGCATTGTGGATGTGTTATGTCTTTGTCCTTCCGTCGAAGCGGTCGAATGCGGCATACATGGAGGCGTTGCGGCGGTATTTTTCCGAAGACCTGCGCGAGATTGTGGAGGAATATCTTTCCGGCGGAGGAGGTGATGACACCTTGGGCGAGATGCCGTTCATGCCGGTCTGGACCTGCTGGCTGGGTGGTTACGAATCGATGCCTGAGATAGTCAAGTTATGCTGTCAGCGCATGGCGGAAGAAATTCCCGCAGAAATGGCGAAGGTGGTTCTGATTACTTCTGAAAACTATGGGGAATATATCGACGTTCCCGAATACATTCTGGAGAAATATAGGTCCGGAATCATCTCCCCGGCTCATTTCTCAGATGTCATCAGGTTCTGCCTGTTAAGCAGATATGGCGGCATGTGGCTTGATTCGACGGTGTATGTGAGTGACAAGATTCCGAAAGAGTACCTCACAGCGGACTATTATACGCAGAAGGCTTCAATCCCGGAGCAGCACTTGAACGAGCCGAGCCGGGCTCAATGGTGCGGATTCATCTGGAGTGGAAGAAAAGGCAATCTTTTGTTCTCTTTCGTGCGGGACGGACTGTTTCATTACTGGAAGAAATACGACACCGTCATAGACTATATCTTTTTTGACTACATCATAAAGACGGCTCACGACTGCATTCCGCCTATTCGTGAAATGATGGATGGACAAGTCCCGAACAACGACCATATATGGGCGTTGTGGAGAGAAATCAATGAGCCTTATGATGAAAAAAGATATGAAACGATATGTGGCGGCAATGTGTTCCATAAGCTTTCCTACAAGGCAGATCTGAGGAAGACAGACGGGAATCAAAGGATGACGATGTATGGTCACCTGTGTGCTATGAATCAAAGAGAAACGGACAATTTATCGAGTCATGGATGAAGAGAAAATCAAAATCAGCGTGATAATGCCCGTGTATAACGGCGCGGATTATCTGGCGGAGTCTATGGACAGCATTATAAGGCAGACATGTCGGGACTTCGAGTTCATCGTTATCAATGACTGTTCCACTGACAATACGGAGGAAATCATCCTGTCTTATCAGGACAGTCGCATCGTATATCTGAGAAACGAAGAGAATCTGGGTGTCGCACGAACCCTGAACCGGGGATTGGACATCGCAAGGGGGGAGTACGTCGCCCGGATGGATGCCGACGACATTGCAAGGCCGGAGCGGCTTGAAATTCAGAAAAATCATATGGACAGCCATCCTGAAGTCGATGTTCTGGCGACCTCTTCGCAATCGTTTGATGAGACCGGCGTTCTGTTTGAGGGGCATACGTCGACAGATGAAGAAATCTTGAAACTCGACTTCCTTTTTTCTTGCGGAATAGCTCATCCGACGGTTATGATCAGAAGACAGACTTTGGAACGGCTGAATTTGAGATACGATCATGATTTCAACAAGGTGGAGGATTATGATCTGTGGAGCCGGATGTTGGATGCCGGCTGTGTAATCCGGAGCATTGACATAATTCTGCTTGATCATAGGCTTCATGCAAATCAGGTGACAAGTGTTTACTCTTCGGATATGTTTCAGAAACTGAGAAATATACACAAAAGAACATTTGACAATATCGGGATAGACTATACGGAAGAAGAACTGGATAATTTCTGCGCTTACGGTCACTGCACGGACGGGCGTTCGGTGGACTACAGGAAGTTTTGCGCTTTGCTTGAGAAATTGCTTGATTCCGGGGCGTATGACAAGAATAAAATGAAACGTTATTGCAAGGGATTTGCGGCTTTGGTCGTGGGAAATAAAAACGAACCGCTTAAAGACAGGTGCGCGTACTTGGCAAAGAGTCCTTTCCTGTCATTGGCGGATGCTTGGAGGATAATACTCGGGCAAAAATAAAATGGTGTAAGGTCATGAGTGATAATCCAAAGGTAACGGTATGCTGCATCACATACAATCATGAGAAGTACATACGGCAATGTCTGGATGGTATTTTCTCGCAAAAGACGTCGTTTGACTATGAAGTGATAATCAACGATGATGCGTCAACGGATGCGACGGCTGAGATTCTGCTTGAATACAAGAAATTGTACGATGGGCGGATTCATTTGATTCTGCAGAAGGACAACCAGTATTCAAAAGGAGTTGCGATTTTGCGGGAAATCATGTTTCCTCAGGCAAGGGGAAAATATCTCGCTTTCTGTGAAGGTGATGACTTCTGGACTGACGACCATAAACTGCAGAAACAGTTTGACGCCATGGAAGCAAATGAAAATGCTTCGTGGGCGGCTCATTACGTTCAGTGCGTGGAGGAAAATGGTGAATTGATAGGGGGTTGTACATTACCCCCTCTGATGGAAACAGGTTCGAATTGTGTGATGTCCTCGGGAGAGACACTTGAATTCTTGATTCGCAATGGCATTCAGATGACCTCATATTTTATAAGAAGCAGTCTTTTTGAGGATTTCTGGAGAAATCCGCCTGAATTCACGAAGATTGTTTCGGCGGATGACGAAGCCATGGTCAGATATTGTGCCGGAACCGGCGATTTGGTCTTCTTGAACGAAACGATGAGCTGCTACCGCACAAATGCCATAGGAAGCTGGACATCAACCCATAACGCAGAAAGTGAGAAGATGGCTCAGCATTATCGCGGTATGATCAGAATGCTCAACACTTTTGATGATTTTACGGGGTACAGATATTCAGACATAATTCGCGAAGACATCCGGGACAAAGAATGGAAAGAAGCTCTGTTCAGCAGGGACAACCGGAAAATGTTGAAGTTCAGGTACCGGGACTATTTCCGGGCGCTTCCGTTCAAAAGCCGGTTGAAAATCAGTTTGTTCGCGCTTGTCGGACGGTGAACAGCAGCCTTTGCGGCAGTTTTTGAGAAATTTAGAGGGAGGTAAACGGGCATGAATAGTTTCTACAGCGAGGAAGAGCTGAGTCATGTGGGATTCAAATCATATGGCAGGAATGTGCTGGTCAGCCGAAAGGCCAGCATCTATGGCGCATCTGAGATTTCGTTGGGGGATAATGTCAGGATTGATGATTTCTGTATTTTGAGCGGGCGGATAAGTTTTGGGAATAATATTCATTTGGCGGCATACAGCGCATTGTGGGGGGGGAATCCGGAATAACCATTTGTGATTTTGCCAATATCTCATCACGTGTGTGCATATATGCATTGTCTGATGATTATAGCGGCCGTTCAATGACAAACCCGACTGTTCCCGAGAAATACAAGGACATTCAGAATGACCCTGTCTATGTCGGCAGACATGTTATCATCGGTTCGGGAAGTGTAATTTTGCCTGGGGTCAGACTGGAGGAAGGGGCGGCGCTCGGAGCGATGTCGATGATGAAACATTCAGCGAAGGCCTGGACGATTTATGCCGGAATCCCGGCCAGGGAAATCAAGCCGAGGGAGAAAGTACTGTTGGAACTCGAAAAAAAATATAAAAATGAGTACGATTAATGTAACCAGATCTTCCATACCCCCGTTTGAGGAGTATTGCGAGGAAATCAAAAAAATCTGGGACAGCCATTGGCTGACCAATATGGGTGTGGAGCATCAGCTGCTGCAGGCCGAGCTTGAAAAATATTTGGACTGTCCCCATGTGGTTCTCTACACCAACGGGCATCTCGCGCTTGAAAACGTCATTGCGGCAATGGAGTTGCCTCGGGGCGGTGAGGTGATCACCACGCCGTTTACCTTCGTTTCCACGACTCATGCAATCAGCAGAAACGGACTCGTCCCGGTGTTCTGTGACGTGAATCCGGAGGATTACACGATTGATGCGGATAAAATCGAGTCATTGATTACGGATAAGACTGTTGCCATCGTTCCTGTTCATGTGTATGGTAACGTGTGCGATGTGGAGCGTATAAAAACCATCGCGGACAAGTATGGATTGAAAGTCATCTATGATGCGGCGCATGCTTTCGCGGTGAAGTACAAAGGTGTTTCAACCGCGAATTTCGGTGATGCCTCCATGTTCAGTTTTCATGCCACCAAGGTGTTCAACACCATTGAGGGGGGGGCAGTATGCTTCAGGGATGACAGCCTTGTCCCAACGATGAACGACATGAAGAACTTCGGCATCCGGGGGCCGGAAAGAGTCGTGTTTATCGGCGGCAACGCCAAGATGAACGAGTTTCAGGCGGCGATGGGTATCTGCAATCTGCGGCATCTCAATCATGAGATTGCCATGCGCCGGAGAGTGGCCGAGTGTTATTGGGCTCATCTGGACGGAGTGGATGGCATCAGGCTCTGCAGAACGCAGAAGGATGTCGAGCCGAACTACGCCTATTTTCCGGTTGTGTTCGACGGATATAAGCATACACGCGATGAGATTTTTGCCGCGCTGAAGGAAAACGGCGTCGTCGCACGAAAATATTTCTATCCGATCACAAAC
>CAVFTG010000022.1:0-2541 GCA_963625415.1 Barnesiella intestinihominis | reverse complement strand
GCGCCGGTGCGGAGAAGACTCCGATTGCTGCGTTCCTTGCCGACAGAGTGCTTACATTGCCGCTATATGCCGATTTGGCGTTGGAGGATGTGGCGCGCATCTGTGACATCATCTTGAAATGAGAATGGAAGGACAAATGATGGAAGCAGTGGAGAAGACCGTAAATAATCGGTGGGGGGGGTACGGAGAAGCTCTGATATTGAGCTTTTTAGGATACTCTCCATGCTGGCGATCGTCGCCCACCACTATGTCGTGAATTCGGGATTGGAGGCTCCTCTCGCGGAGAAAGCAGTTCTGAGCGGAACGGACTATTTTCTTCTGTTGTTCGGCTGGGGCGGGAAAACGGGCATCAACTGCTTCATGATGATTACAGGGTACTTTATGTGTACCTCCGACATTAAGGGAAAGAAGTTCTTCAGACTGCTGGGGGAATGGTACTTCTACCGGGTGGTGATTTGGTGCATATTCTTCTTCTGCGGTTACGAGTCATTCTCCATGAAAGGCTTTTTGAGGCTGCTGTTCCCATTCACCGACGTGTCGCATAATTTTGTGTGTTGCTTCCTCCTGTTCTATCTGCTGATTCCGTTTCTGAATAAGCTGATTCATGCGCTGACGGAGCGCGAGCATCTGCTGCTTATGGCGTGGTGCGTGGGCGTGTATGTCATACTGCCCTCTTTCGCAAAAGCCAGAGTGTTGTTCAACTATACGACGTGGTTCAGTGTGATTTACATCATCGCCTCCTATATCCGCCTTTATCCGAAGCGTTGGTTTGATAATCGGAAGCTCACCGGCGCTCTGGCGGCGGGAACACTGCTGCTCTCGTGGTTGAGTGTGGTTTTAATTACGGCCATCTATGCGGGAAGGATACATGGAGCCGATACGTGGCTGGCGTATTTCTTCGTTTCCGATTCCAACAAGATTCTCGCTGTCGCGACCGCAGTATGCGCGTTCCTCTTCTTCAAGAATCTTAACATGGGCTACAGCAAGGTCATCAACACCATCGCCGCTTCCACCTTCGGCGTACTGCTGATCCACTCAAACAGCGATGCCATGCGCCGCTGGCTGTGGAGGGATGTTTGTGACAATGTCGGCGTTTACGAAGCCGGGAATGGGGTCATTCTCCATGCGGTCGTTTGCGTTCTTGTGATATATGTCTCATGTACGATAATTGACATGGCGCGACGGTTCATCGGGAGGATGCTGTTTCAGAGAATGATTCCAAAGAAGAATCCATGAGAATTCAAAGTTCCCTTTTCTCCGCAGATTATAATTGTAAATGAAGTGGTATCTATGCAAGAACAACAGTTTAAAACGACAGTGACGGCAGAACATCATCTGATGGATCTGCATATCAAGGAAACATTTGATTACAGGGATTTGATTTTTCTCTTTGTAAAGAGGGATTTCACCTCCAAGTACAAGCAGACTATTCTTGGCCCGGCATGGGCGATCATCCAGCCGCTGCTCACCACAGTGGTTTTCACAATAGTCTTTGGCAGCCTGGCCGGCCTTACCACAGCCGATGTGGCAGGGGACTATGTTGTTCCGGGATTTTTATTTTATATGACCGGCAACATCTGCTGGAGTTATTTTTCCGCTGTGCTGTCTGCGACGTCGAATACATTCCTGAACAATAGTGCGACTATGGGCAAGGTTTACTATCCGAGGCTGGTGGCGCCGATTTCCACGGCATTCTCCAACTTGATTTCTTTCGGCATCCAGTTGCTGATGCTCTTCGTGTTCTGGGTGTTCTATCTGGTCAAGGGCGGCACAAGCATCACTGTCTCGTATATGCTGTTGCTGTTGCCGCTGTGCATTGTGCAGATGATGATCCTCTCCGTAGGTTGCGGCATCATCATTTCCTCCGTCACCACCAAATACCGTGATATGGCGATGCTGGTCGGTTTCGGTTTGCAACTTTGGCAGTACGCTTCTCCCATTGCCTACGGCTTGCAGCTGATTCCCCAGAAATATATGTTCCTCTATATGCTGAACCCGATTACTCCCATCATCACCACTTTCCGCTATGCCGTGTTTGGCTTCGGATACTTTGACCTGACCTGTTATGTGATCGGTTGGGCGGTGAGCCTGGGATTGTTTTTTATCGGATTGATTCTTTTCAGTCGGATTGAGAGGACTTTTATGGACACTATTTGACGAAAGAAGATGGACGAAATCATGTTGAGAATCGACAATGTGTCGAAGATGTACAAGCTGGGACAGATCGGGGGCACAACCCTGCGGGACGAACTTCAGCGCAAGAAGGCGAGACTGAAAGGGCGGGAAGACCCGACCCGTCAGATTGGCGCCAGGAATTATAATCAAGGCGAGACTTTCATGGCGCTGAACGGCGTTTCATTTGATGTCAGGAAGGGCGAGCGAGTGGGCATCATCGGTCATAACGGCGCCGGAAAGTCCACGCTCCTCAAGCTGATTTCCAGGGTTACGGCTCCCACCGGCGGGAAGATCCAGATGAACGGCCGGGTCGCCTCCATGCTGGAGGTGGGCACCGGCTTCCACGGCGAGGTGACCGGCAGAGAA
>CAVFTG010000021.1:14086-17355 GCA_963625415.1 Barnesiella intestinihominis | reverse complement strand
GGGGGAAATGCCTGAAATTCCCTACCATGGCATCCAGAAGAAGAATCTTTCCCACGCACCAGTCATAAAGTCCCTCCTCGTTCGCGCCTTCCCGGAGAACCCGAAAAAGGACTTCGGCGATGAACATGGAAATTCCGGCCTTGAGCATGTCGCCGCGCAGACCGTTCAGAGGATGGGATGCGGCAAGGCCGCTGACGGTCATCATGGCCGAGCCCGACACGGGATTTCCGCTCACCTCCGCCTCGATTATGTTGAGCGGGCTGACAAGCCCGGCCACTGCGGCCCTCGCCCCTCCCCTTCCCGAACTCCGGCCGGGACCTCCTGCGACAGAGGAGGACGATGACACGGAACGCAGGAACAGGCTTCTGCGGCCATATTCCCGGCTCAGGGTGTGCAGGACGAGCGAATTGTCCCCATATTTCGTGGAATGGAGGATGATGAATTCAACCGACTGTCTGCCGCCCCGTGTCATTTCCTTATAGATTATTTCCTTATAGATTATTATTCCTCAATTCATTGCCTCACAGGGGAGATAAACACTTTTCAGTCGCCCCCCCCGAGGCGTTCCGCCACAGGCTTGAGAGCCTTGAAGCGGTGCGAGATGAGGTTTTTCAGATGTTCAGGAATCTCCGCAAGGGTTTTCCAGCGAAGTTCAGCAATCTCCCCGGGGGACATTCCGGCGGATGAGAGCGCGTCAAGCTCCCCGTCGGCGGGAATGAACACGGGGTCGTAGCCGAAACCTCCGCACCCCGCCTTCGATGCGGCGATGTGACCCTCAAGGAATCCCTCGTACTGCGAGATTACGCCGCCGTCCCTCAGAATCAGCGTCACCGTACAGCGGAAGCGTGCCGAGCGTTCCTCCGGAGTCTCAGCACCGGCTTCCTCAAGTTTCGCGAGGAGCTTGTCCATGTTGTCCGCAAACTTCTTGTCTCCTCCGGCATAGCGGGCGGTATATATCCCCGGTTCTCCCCCGAGCGCGTCCGTCTCAAGCCCGGAGTCATCGGCGAAGACGGCGACGACATCTTTCGCGACGGCGTTTCCCATATCCCCGAAAATCCTGTCGCTCACATACATGGCCTTGAGAAGCGAATTTTCCGCGAATGTCGCCCCAGTCTCTTCGGCCTCCCCCTCCACCCCGCAGTCCTGCGGAGCAAGCAGTTCAATCCCGTCTCCGAGAATTTCAGCAGCCTCGCGCAATTTTCCGAGGTTCTGCGTTGCGAATACCACTTTCATGTGTCAAAAAATAATTTGCGGCGATTTTTTGCCGGTTGGATATGGATTATGTAAAAACACCGCAAAATTAAGAAAATATATGGAACGGTTATTGAGCGATATGCCCGGATTTGCGTCATTCAATTACATGAACGGACAATCAACCGGACAGACAATCAACCTGACGGACGATTACCTGAACAGACTTCAAAAACAGTTTCCAAAGATGGACAACATGAAAAATACCGTAAAGCGCATCATTTTCTCCGTCATGGCGGCGGGGTTTCTTTTTGCTCCCGGATTCGGGGGCGGAGCACAGAGCCGAGGATTCAAGCTCGGACAATGGACGGAAATCCACAACTCCGTGGTGCGGGAGCTCAGCAGGACCTATGTCGATTCGCTTGACGTCGACCGGATCATGAAAGCCGGCATCGACGCGATGCTTGCGGAACTCGACCCCTACACCGTCTATGTCCCGGAAGAGGAGAACGAGGATTTCCAGATGATGATTTCCAAAACCTACGGCGGAATCGGAGCGGTAATCCACAAGAAAAAGGGGGAATATGTCATCATCAACGAGCCGTATGAAGGGTCGCCCGCAGTGAAATACGGGCTTCAGTGCGGAGACGAAATCATGGAAATCAACGGTGAGGACACCCGTGGGCTTGAAAGCGCGGAGGCTTCCGAAAAGATGAAGGGAAAGCCGGGGACGTCGGTGAAGTTCAAGGTGAAGAAAGTCCGCAGCGGAGAAATCAGGGACATCGAAATCGTGCGGGAAAGAATCCACCTTCCTGATGTGGAATATTATGGAATGCTCAATGACAGCGACGGTTACATTCTCCAGAGCGGATTCACCGAAAATGTGTCGTCAGAAATCCGGGCGGCTTATCACGATCTGAAATCCAAGGGGATGAAACGGATGGTTCTCGATCTCCGGGGCAACGGAGGCGGACTGATGTCCGAGGCCATCGACATCGTGAGTCTTTTTGTTCCTAAAGGTTCCCTTGTCGTGAGTTCGAAGGGCAAGGCGGAGGACACGGTGGAGTACCGGACAACCGCTGAACCGGTGGACACGCTGATGCCGCTCATCGTGCTGATTGACTCCAATTCCGCCTCGTCTTCGGAGATTGTCACCGGAGCGCTTCAGGATCTCGACCGGGCGACGGTGATGGGCCGCCGCAGTTTCGGCAAAGGCCTTGTGCAGTCCATCCGTCCGGTGGCATATAACGGACAGCTGAAGGTGACCACGGCGAAATACTACACCCCGTCGGGCCGCTGCGTGCAGGCCATCGACTACAGCCACCGCAACGAGGACGGCAGCGTCGGGCAGATTCCGGATTCCCTCACCCATGAATTCAGAACGGCCAAGGGCAGGATTGTCCGCGACGGAGGAGGAATCGCCCCCGATGTCGAACTCGCAGCCCCGTCCTACAGCCGTCTGGTCTATTCGCTCGTTATGTACGGGGTCATAGACCGCTATGCACTTGAGTTCGTGAAGACTCATGACAGCATCCCAGAAGCCGACGATTTCCATCTTACGGACGCGGAGTTCGACGATTTCGTGAATTTCGCGAAGACGCAGACTTTCGACTACCGCAGCAGCGCGAAGACCATGTTCGACCAGATGAAGAAGGAACTGGAGAAGGACGGGCTGTCAGAGGGCGTATCCGAGCAGCTCGCGGCCATAGACAAGGTTCTCGAAATGGACAAGGAACAGTTCATCCGCCTCAAGAAAGACGAGATTGTACCGTTCATAGAAGAAGAACTCGTCGTCCGCTACCACTACCAGAAAGCGGGGGTCAGAGTGAGACTCCGCTACGACACCCAGCTGAAAGAAGCGCTGGCCGTTCAACCGGCCTGACAATCCGAGTCCGTCAAACGAACATGTCAAACGAACATGTCAAACGATTAAGGGGATGACCGGAAAACTCCCGGTCACCCCCTTAATCGTCTCAAATCCCCAAAGATTCTTCTCCGTTTCTAATCTCAAACTTCCATATCAGAGGAAAAAAGAAAGGATTTGAACAATCCGTGCAACGCGGCAGACCGCTTTTTCT
>CAVFTG010000021.1:0-14076 GCA_963625415.1 Barnesiella intestinihominis | reverse complement strand
GCCTCTACTCGCCCCGCCTTGCGGCAGCGTCTTTATAATACTTCTGATTTACAAAGACATCCTCCTTGTAAGGATTGATGTGACGCTTCCTGGCCTGGCAGATGATATATCCGAGAGCGATGACGTTCACAATCAAAGCGAGTGCGCTGACAACCGTCATCGCGGTCGTGTCGGCGTTAGCGCTTCCGCCCTCGACGATTCCGTTGAAAGTGCCGTCAGCATAGAGCGAAGGAAGGGTCGCCCACTTGGTTGCGGCCGTGCCGTCCTTGAAAGTCACCTGGAAGAGCGGGAACACCTGCGCGAACATGCACCATATCGCCAGAGTGTTGGCGCGGTTCATGATCCAGCCTCCCCTGTTCCAGCAGAGGGCCGCGATGGTCGGGGCGAGCAGAAGAGCCACTCCGCAGTACCATGAATGCGTCGGCAGACAGTTGTAGGTGTAGGCGAAGTTCCAGATGTCATAGACGACGATATAGACCCAGGTCATGTCAGGCCAGAGCATATCTTTTTTGTCCTTTGACGCATAGACGCTCCACCACGCGGTCATGCAGAAGATGTTCAGCAGACCGGCGATTCCGTTCATGACGTTGTGCCATCCTCCGTAGAGCCATACTTCCTCGGAAGAAAGATACCAGTGATCCCATCCCTTGATGGCGGTCTCGAAGTCGGAAGCCACGGCGATGAGGATGTTAATTGCGACGATGATGAACGGGAACGGCTTGAACCAGTGCTGTTTGCCTATGCCCCATCCGTATTTTATCATCATGAAGCCGATACACCCGGTGAGGGCTGCGTAGAGCTTCGCATAGTGGAACCAGCCGTTCATGTAGACATAAGTCTGGTTCTCGAGAGCCCACTCGGCTCCGGTTGCCGCGCCGATCTGGATGGCCACGAAATAGGCGGTCAGAGCCAAGGGAACGGCGAAGAACATCACTGCGCCTCCGAACTTGGTCCGACGGGCGAATTCATTGAGAAGTATGAGTCCGATGAGGACTCCGAACATGGCCGCCCACTGATAGACCGCCAGGTCCCCGTAAACATGAAACAACATAATTTGGGTTATTAGTTCAACTTTCGCTCTTGCGGGAAATCGCCCGGATGTCTCCGCAGGCAACCCGCGAAATCTCCAAAAGCGGGTCAAATGTAACCATTTTCCGGCAAAACCCGCACATTTCCGGCGAAATTGTAGACATCTGAGGCGGATATGCCTATTCCGGAAGGACGGGGCATGCCGAGAGATGCCTCATTGGTTTGTGTCAAATTTTAAAGGTAAAATACCATTTTTCTACCCCCCCCAGACAAAGTCGCCGTAATTTTGCCACGTCCGATGGAGCACGCGATCCGTTCGCGGCACTGGAGACAGATTGTCACATATATTAACGACACTATGAAATCCAAAAACATTTTCAAGTTTCTCGCCGCCGCATTGCCGATGGCGATTCTTTCCGTTTCCTGCAGACAGGAAGAAAACAAGGCCGACATGGCCGATCCCGTCGTGGAGATCACCTCGCAGGAGCTCGAAGGACTTCCCGGAGAGAGCGTGAACCTGACCGCGAAGGTCACCGATGACAAGGGAATCCAATATATACTGGTGGAAAGCGCCGACTGGGAATTCTCCCAGCGCATAGATTTCAGCAGCCAGAACTATATAAAGGAATATAATCTCACACAGTCCGTCATAATTCCGGACGAAGTGAAGAGGGGCACGACCGGTGAAGTGACCGTGAGGGCCTTCGACTTTGCGGACAAGACGGGAGAAGGCGTCGCAGTGATTACCGTGACCGCCGAGCCTGCACGGCTTTCCATCGTCCAGGAGATGGGATTCGCCATCACCATCGCCGGAAAAGTGGCGAAAGTGACCGGCAATGACGTCGAGTTCATCGCCTCACCGGACGGAATCTTCCTCCCTGTCAAGATGACTCTCACGAGCAACAGCACGAAACTCAAGACCCTTACGATAAAGTCCGCGGACTTCGGAGTCGACGAGACCATAGACCTCACCGCAATCAGCACTGACGATGGGAAGACGGCGACAATCGACAAGTCGATAGCCCTCACGAGCAGGGACGACCTGAAGCATACGGTGACTTTCACCCTCACCGACGAGAAGGGCACCACGGCCGAATATGCACCGACCGTAGCGGTGAAGGCCACTTTCGAAGGCACGAATCTCATGCACAGCGCGATGTTCATCCAGGACAAGTCCATGGACATGGACAAGGTGGTGTTCGGACAGCCGATACTCGCTGAAAGGAAGACTGCGGAAAGCTACAAGTTCACGGGACGCGTCTATGCGGAGAAAGCCGGAATGGAGATTTTCCTCGTAAGTTCGGTGAAGACCGACGAACAGACGAAGTACGGTCTGAGCAACGACGGAGAATTCATCATCAGGACTGACTCCCCGAATCCGATTGTCCTTTCGGAGGTCGGCTACCACGAAATCAGCGTCAACCTGCTTGAAGGCACTTTCAGCACGACGAAACTGGAGGGTCCGGAGAAATCGGCATTCGATGAGATGTATTTCGTGTTCGGATGGGGCGCCTATCCTGCGATGTCGCAGACAGATCCGGTGAACTGCCCGTCCAGATGGTCCATTGACTACAACCTTCAGAACGGAGGATGCGATGCAGCGTTCGGCAAGGGAGACGGTGTCTGGATCGTGGCCGCCGGGAGCGACACGAACCACCCTGAAGTATGGCTTCTCAAAGAGGACAAGGCGAAATATCCGGAATACAACGGATGGTTCTTCGACACCGCGCTTCCGTCCGAAGAGCTGGGCGAATGCACAATCGTGTTCGACAACTATCTCATGAAAGCATGGGCGCTGAAGAAATAACTGAAACCGGGAAACTGTCCGGATTATGATGTGAGAAAAATTCGGACAGTTTCCAAAAAACCACAAAAACATGAACTACAGCAGAATAATGACAAGAACACTGGGAATCGTATTCCTGTTGTCAGTCTCACTGACCGCTTTCGCGCAGGAGAGGAACGTCTCCGGAAGCGTGAAGGACAGGAACGGAGAACCGGTCATAGGCGCAGGTATCACGCTCCGGGACAAGTCCGGAGTCGGAACCGTCACCGGAATTGACGGAACTTACGTAATCGCGGCTTCCGGAGCCGATGTAATCGAGGCGTCATGCCTCGGATTCAAGACGGCGGCGGAAAAGGTCGGTGAGCGGAACACCGTCGATTTCGTCCTCGATGTGGACAGCAACGTTCTCGATGACGTTGTGGTCATCGGCTACGGTACGGCGAAACGCGCCAACCTCGCCGGCGCGGTGGCGACCACCGACGACAAGACATTCCAGAGCAAGCCTTCGGCGACTCCGACCAACGCGCTTCAGGGAGTGCTCCCGGGAGTGGTCGTGAACAGAAGCTCCGGAAGCGGAAGCCGTCCGGGCACCGAGGCTTCGATTGTGGTCAGGGACATCTCGTCAGTGAACGGCGGCTCGCCTCTTGTCCTGATCGACGGGGCGGAGGGGAATATCAACTCCCTTAACCCCAACGACATAGAAAATGTCTCCGTCCTCAAGGACGCTCAGGCTTCAATCTACGGAAACAGGGCTTCCAACGGAGTCATCCTCGTCACGACGAAATCCGCCGGGGAAGGCAGGGTGAAAGTGGACTTCAACGCCTACTATGCGCTCAAGACCCCGACCAACGTGATGCAGAAAGTGAATCTGCTCGAATTCGCCGAGATGGACAGGGAGGCCTGCGCGGACGGCTCCGACACCCCGGTCTATTCCGAGGCCGACCTTGAACTGATCCGTCAGGACAGCGACATCGTCAAAAGCGGCTCGGAGGGCTATCTCGGCTACACCAGGCATTACAAGAACCACGACTGGGTGAACTCCCTCCTCCGCAAAGGCTCAAGCCTTCAGAATTACTCGCTGAACGTCTATGGCGGAACGAAGAGGTTCAAATACTATGTTTCCGGATTCTATCAGGCGGAAGACTCTCCTCTGAGCTTCGGACACGACGACAACAAGAGATACGCCCTGCGCGTGAAGAACGACCTGCAGATTCTCGACAATCTCGCCTTCCATTCCAACATCTCCTACTCGGAGAACAACCGCGACTACTCCACCGCTTCCGGTTCGGCTCTCGCATGGGCGATGCGCCAGTCTCCATGGGCTCCGCTCTACACCCCTTCGGGCAACTTCTTCTCATGGCAGGGCTACGGAAACCCGGCCCAGGATCTTGAGGAAGGCGGAAACACCGTTTACAACAACGCCACGACCACGATGAACTTCTCTCTCGACTGGGAAATCGTCAAGGGTCTGAAAATCACCGGACAGACCGTGCTCCGGAAACAGATGAACGATGACTTCGTCTATAAGCAGAAATATGTCCAGTACAACTGGGATGACAGCATCAACAGGTACAACACGGACAAGAACTGGGGACAGAAAGCTTTCTCGAAGGGCTGGTACAAGAATTACAACGTCTTCGCTGAATACCAGAACGTATTCGCCGGCAAGCACGATTTCAAGGTGATGGTCGGAGGACAGCACGAGGAATTCACCAACGACATGTTCACCGCCCTCCGCTACAATTTCTCCGGAGACAACTTCAACCTCAACCTCGGAAGCACCCAGAATCAGGAGACAAGCCAGTCCACATCCGCTGAAACGATGAATTCGGTCTACGGCCGTCTCAGCTACGTGTACGACAGCCGTTATATCATTGAAATCAACGCGAGAGGCGACGGCACTTCACGCTTCGCCCCGGGTCACAGATGGGGAATGTTCTCGGGATATTCAGCCGCATGGAGGCTTTCGGAGGAGAAGTTCATGAAAGAACTCGGAATCTTCGACCAGTTCAAGATCCGCGCTTCGTGGGGACAGATGGGAAACGCCCAGGGGAACATCGGAAAATACGACTACATCCCGGTGATAAGCATCAGCTCCTCCTACCCGTATCCTTTCAACAAGACCGAAGTGAGCCAGAAGGCGACATCGAACATGGTCTCCCTCGCGAGGACATGGGAGAAGCTTGAGGTGACCAATGTCGGACTCGACATCGCGGTTCTCGGCAACAGGCTGAACTTCACCGCCGACTATTTCCACAAGAGGAACAAGAACATGCTCATTCAGGTGGACTACCCGAGCACCCTCGGCGGCACGGCCCCGGCCACCAACAACGGCGAACTCATGGTCAACGGATGGGAAATCGCGCTCTCATGGAGGGATTCCTACAGGGACTTCCACTACGGCATCAGCGCCAACATATCCGACTCCCGCAACAAGGTCACGGATCTCGGCGGGTTCAACGGCCTGAGGTCCGGACTCATCAGCTACATTCAGGGCTATTCGACCAACACCTACTTCGGCTACAAGTGCCTCGGAATCATAAAGGACGAAGAAACCCTCAGACAGTACAAGATGCTCAAGGGCGTTCCGGACAACATCCGCATCGGCGACATGATGTATGCGGATCTTGACGGGGACGGAGCCATCACTGCCACCGGCGACATGAGCCGAGGCTATCAGGGCGACCTCGTGGCTCTCGGCGACAGCAACCCGCACTACAACTTCGGACTCAGCTTCAATTTCGAATGGAAAGGCGTCGACCTCAGCCTCTTCTTCCAGGGCACGGGACAGCGCACGCTCATACTCGACGGCGAACCTCTCATCCCTTTCTACCCGGACTGGCACTATCCGATGAAGGGCTACTACCACAACACCTGGTCCGTGGACCGTCAGGATGCGAAATATCCTATCCTCACGCATGACGACGACAGGAACCAGTGGAACTACAGGACATCTGACAACCTGACGGTGAACGCCGCCTATGTGAGACTCAAGAACCTGCAGGTGGGCTACACCCTGCCTCAGAAATGGACGGAGAAAATCAGGATCTCACGCCTGAGAGTCTATTTCAGCGGCAACGACCTGTTCGAAATCCACAACATGCCGTTCAATTACGACCCTGAAATGAACGGGAGCTACGGATGTTATCCGTTCATGCGCTACTACTCGTTCGGAGTGAATTTAAATTTCTAAATTTTTCGTCTCATGAAAATTTCAAGAACAATATATGCATTCGTCTGCGGACTCGCCCTGGTTTCCTGCCAGGGGATGGATTTGACGCCGCAGGACAAATACTCGGAAAAGGATTTCTGGAAGACTGCGGACGACTACCGCCTTGCGGCCAACGAATTCTACTGGTATCTCGACTCTTTCCACGGAAGCGACAATTTCGCGGACTATGACCTCAAGGCTGATCTGGCCACCTCGTATTTCGGATTCAACAGCGTGAGCAACGGGAGGTGGCTTCCGGACGAGACGGATGACATCTGGGACAACGCCTACGCGCATCTCCGCCAGATCAACATCCTTTTGGAACATGTGGACGCGATGGGGACAGAAGACGCGGGCATATTGAGGTACAAGGGCGAAGCCCTTTTCTTCCGGGCATATGAATATTTCCGTCTGGTCAAGAGGTTCGGAGATGTTCCAATGGTGAACAAGGTGCTTGACGTGGACTCTCCCGAACTTTTCGGAGAAAGGACTCCGCGCGCCGAGGTTGAGGACGCGATACTCGCCGACCTGAAAGAGGCATGCGGATACCTTCCGCACAAAAACGAGATGACGGAGTCCGAAACCGGACGCATCACATGGGGCGCGGCGAAGGCATTCCGGGCGAGAGTGGCTCTCTTCACGGGAACATGGGCTCAGAACCACAAGCACCGCAGGGATGCGGAGGATCTTCTCGCCATCGCGAAACAGGAGGCGAAGGACGTGATCGAAAGCGGGGAATATTCCCTGTGGAAGAGCGACAAATACGGCACCGACACCTACAGGCAGCTTTTCCTCGAAGCCGGGGACAACTCCTGCGAGAGCATACTTGACCGCCAGTACGGCGCGGGAGTGGGAAGCGGCACGACCCATCCGATTTCCGACAACGCGAGCGCCGGCTACCTCGGCGGGGCGACGAAGAAATTCGCCGACATGTTCCTTGACAAGAACGGTCTCCCCATCACGAACGCGAATTCATGCTTCAACGGCTACGGCTCAATCGAGTCGGAATATGAAGACAGGGATCCCCGCATGACCTGCGTCCTCCAGATTCCGGGAAGGCAGTACATCTACGCCTCCACAAACGGAAAGTACGAGACCTGCCCGGTTTCCTTCTCCGGCACAAGCTCCACCAAAACGGGCTACAGGGTGTGGAAATACATCAGCGAAGTCCCTTACATCTTCCACGGACTCGCCTATTTCAACGTCCGTCTCATCCGCTACGCCGAAGTCCTTCTCATATACGCGGAGGCGACCTACGAACTCTCCGGCAGCATCAGCGATGACGACCTTGACATGAGCATAAACAAAATCCGCGGGCGCGTGGGCATGCCGAAACTGACAAATTCCTTCGTCAGCACCTACGGACTGGACATGAGGGAGGAAATCAGACGCGAGCGCACCGTCGAACTGTGCTTCGAGTCGAGCAGATATGACGACCTCCGCAGATGGAAGACGGCCGAGACCGAAATGCCTATGCCGCTCAAGGGCGTGAAGTTCTCGAACTATGCGGAAGCCAACGAAACTCTGAATCCGACATTGGACGAAAACGGTTTCGTCATCGCCGAACAGGACAGGAAGTTCCGCGCATCGAGAGACTATCTCGCACCGATTCCGACCAAACAGATCAACATGACAAACGGAGCAATCAAACAGAATCCGGGCTGGTAAGCGATTGCCGTCGGCAGGATTCCATGATTCAAGAAAAGAATAAATTCAAGATATGAGAAAAATTTCCGCAGTGCTGCTTGCATGCACGCTTTTCACGGCCTTCACCGCCTGTGCAAAAGCAGAAAACGGAACAGACGGGACTCTTCCGAAGCCGACGGCTTCGGAAGAATTCCGTATTGTGCCCAAACCGCAGTTCATTTCCTACCGCTCAAGCATGCTTGAGCTCAAGAAGGATGTCACAATCGGCTACGAAGGCGACCTGTCGCTCGAAGCCGGACAGCTGCAGGAGGCTCTCGCGTCCGACCACAAGATGTCCCCTGTCATAAAGTCGGGGGCGGACGGGGCTGACATCCTCCTCACCCTGAATCCTCAGATGGAGGTGAAGGGCACGGGAGGCTACAAGATTGAAATCGGCCAGGAACAGATCAGAATCACCGCGCCGGAGACTGTCGGGATTTTCTACGGAATCCAGACCCTGCGCCAGGCCGTAAAGTCTGAAGACGGAGTCTTCTCTGTCAGGGAGGCGACGATTTCCGACTATCCGACCCACTCATGGCGTTCGCTCATGCTCGACGAGGGCCGCTACTTCAAAGGCAAGGATGCCGTAAAGAAGCTGCTCTACGAAATGGCCAGGCTCAAGTACAACTACTTCCACTGGCATCTCACCGAGGATCAGGGATGGAGACTGGAGATAAAGAAATATCCCCTGCTCACCGAGAAAGGTTCGAAGCGGCCGAGAACAGGCAAGGACTATTACTGGAACAGCAGCGAATTCTACGAAATTCCTCACGAGGGGCATTACACCCAGGAGGACGTGAAGGAAATCATCGACTTCGCGGAAAAGCTCCACATCACCATAATCCCGGAAGTGGAGATTCTGACCCACGCGTCGGCGGCCGTCGCCTGCTACAGCTACCTCGGCACGACCGGCAAGGAGAGGGAGGTGGAGTGCAGGCTCGGAACGTTCGACGAGACTCTCGACATCTCGAAGCCGGAGACCATGGAGTTCATCCATTCCGTGCTCGACGAGGTCGCGGAACTGTTCCCGGGCAGACACATCCACTGCGGCGGCGATGAAATTCAGGGAGACCACTGGAAGAACAGCGCAGGCATCAGGGCGATGAAAAAGGAACTCGGCATCACGGAGGACTGGGAGCTCCTGAGATATTTCTTCAACGGGATTTCTGAATATCTCGAAAACAAGGGGAAATCGCTCATGGCATGGGGAGAAGCCGTCGGGAAACCGGGGATGACAAGCAATGTCCCGATCAAGGTCGGAAGCGAAACCGTGGTTCAGTACTGGTCGGGGGATGAAAGCTATCTGCATTTCTACCTGAACAGCGGGCTGAAAGTGCTCTTCTCCCACACCGACGGGCTTTATTTCAACACCACCCTGCCGACAGCCTACGGAATTCCGATTGTGCCGGAAAGCGTCGATTCATCCAAGAAGAAGCAGATTATAGGAATCGGAGTGGAGTGCTGGTCGGAATTCGACACGACCGTGGACGAGACGTTCGACCATATCTTCCCGCTGATTGCGGCCTATGCCGAGACCGGCTGGATGAAGGCTTCCGACAAGGACTATCAGGACTTCAAGAAGAGGATGTATCCTCTGTATGAAATCTGGGAGGACAGGGATATCTATGTCGGCGGCACCGAGGAGACGCAACGACCGTCTTAAACGGCGAACTGCTGCGTTGCTCCTCACCCCCTATTCCTCCTCTTTCCCCTGGGTGAAGCGGCGGTACTCCATCGGGGTCTTCCCGACATGTTTCCTGAACTGGTTCGTGAAATATTCGGGGGAGCTGTAGCCGAGCCGGTAACATATTTCCTTCACCGGGAGATTCGTGGAGAATATGAGGTTCTTCGCAGACTTCATCTTCAGGTTCTGGAAATACTGGTTCGGCGACGTTCCCGTCCTTTTCTTGAACTCCTTCCGGAAATGGGAATAGCTCATGTTAAGGTCCGAAGCAATCTGGATGAGGTCAATCTCTTCGTTGACGTTGCGGTTCATGACACCGATCGCCGTCTTGATTTTCTCTCCGATTTCATCGGTGGAATCGCCACCGTTCAGCAGCGCGGAAAGTACGAGGCCTATAATGTGCATCGCGATTCCCACGAGATACTGCCTGGTCGCCAGTTTATGGTTCTGCGCCACCTCGATGGCGCGGACAAAAAGAGCCTCCAGTTCCTCGTTGAGGCCGATGTCCAGAATCTGGTTCTCCTTGGCGAGCGGAGTGCGGGATATAAGATGACTGATTATGCCGCCTCCGAAGCCGATGTAGTATTCGTCCCAGCCTTTTTCCGGGACAGGACGGTAGGAATGCCACTGGTTGGGGAAAATCATGATGATGTTTCCGCGTGTCACCTTCACGTCTTCACGCCCGGCGGTCGAGAAAACCCCCTCGCCCTTGCTTATGAAGATGAACTGGTATTCATTCAGGACACGTCCCTTGTCGGGATTGAAGAAATAGCCCGAGGGATGCCCCGCAATCGGATAGTCCACACCCTTCCCGATGGACTGGAAGCCCACCGTGCTCACCCATAGCCCGGAATCGGCGTCATCCTCGGTTATGTTGAGATATTTGAATTCAATGTTTTTCATAGCGCATTGCGGGGGAAAGAATCCCCGGAGATGCCGTCAAAGATAACGTCTTTCCGCATAAAAACACAGTTCCCGGACAAAAAAAGTGCATTTCACATTCCATAAGTTCATATTTAGGCGTAATTTTGTAACCCGCGTTTTTATAACCTCCAGTTTTCATAATCCAAGTTCCGCGAATGTGAATTTTGCGGCAAAACAGACACTGCAATGAGGAGATCAGCCACAATTCTTCTTTTTACGCTGCTCAGCGTTCTTTCGCAGGCGAAAGACCTGCACGGCCGGTGGATTGCGCCGGCGGAGATTGACAAGCCGAATGTCTGGATGGCATTCCGGAAGGATGTCGTGCTTGACGGGGTTCCGGAACGGGCGGACGCCGTCATCGCCGCCGACAGCAAATACTGGCTGTGGGTCAACGGCGAGATTGTCGTCCGGGAGGGAGGTCTGAAAAGAGGACCCAACCCGCAGGACACATATTGCGACGAGGTCGATCTGGCACGCTGGCTGAAACCCGGAAAAAACGAGATTGCGGTTCTCGTGTGGTATTTCGGGAAGGAGGGGTTCTCGCACAAGAGTTCGGGAAGAGCCGGACTTCTGTTCGAGATGACGCTTCCGGGAAAGAAGATCGTCAGCGACGGCAGCTGGCTGTGCAGGATTCATCCGGCCTACGGGGACACCGGCGCGCCGTATCCGAACTTCCGGCTTCCCGAATCCAACATCCGCTTTGACGCACGGGCGGACATCAAAGGATGGCAGACCGCCGGTTCTCCGGAAAACCTCGAATTCCGCAGAGCCGCAGTGATTGCCGACAAGGGCGAGGCGCCTTTCAACAGGCTGGTTCCGCGTCCCATTCCGCAGTGGAAAGACTTCGGAGTCAGACAGTTCGATAAAATTCAGCTGCACAGGGGCGAAATCGCGGACACCGTCTCGGCCTTCTTCCCCTACAACCTTCAGATGACTCCCGTCCTCGGAGTGACCGACCCGGAGGGAGGGAAGACAATCTCAATCTACACCGACAACACCTTCGCCGCCGGCGATGTCAACCTCAGGGCGGAATATGTGACCTCACCGGGGACGCAGACCTATGAATCGAAGGGATGGCTCAACGGGCACATACTCAATGTCATACTTCCGAAAGGGGTGACGCTCGACTCCCTCGCCTACAGGGAGAGCGGCTACGACACCGAGCTCACGGGAAGTTTCAGCTGCAGCGACGACTTCATCAACAGGTACTGGCAGAAATCCCTCCGCACCCTCTACGTAAACATGAGGGACACTTTCTTCGACTGCCCGGAAAGGGAGAGGGCGCAGTGGTGGGGCGACGAGACCCTTCTGATGGGAGAATGCTTCTACACCTGCGACACTTCGACCTTCGCGCTGATGAGAAAGGGCATACACGAACTCATCGCGTGGCAGCGCCCGGACGGGAAGCTTTTCTCTCCGATCCCCGCCGGCAACTACGACAGCGAACTTCCCGCACAGATGCTCGCGAGCGTGGGGAGATACGGATTCTGGAACTACTACATGAACACCGGCGACGCCCGGACCATCGCGGATGTCTATCCCGGAGTGCGCCGCTACCTCGCGCTGTGGACGCTTGATGACACCGGACTCACCAATTTCCGCCCCGGAGGATGGACATGGGGCGACTGGGGCGACGACAGGGACATAAGGCTCATCTTCGCCGGCTGGCATTACATCGCCCTGGACGCTGCGCGGGAAATGGCCCTGCTCCTCGGGAAGGAGGCTGACGCGCAGGATTACGGAAAGATGATGGACCGGCTCAAAGAGGGCTTCAACAAGTGCTGGACGGGCAGGGAGTACCGCCACCCGGACTACACGGAATGCACGGACGACAGGGCGCAGGCTCTCGCAGTAATATCCGGCATCGCCGGCATGGACAAATATCCCCAAATCAAGGAAGTGCTCAGACACTGTTTCCACGCAAGTCCGTATATGGAGAAATATGTCACCGAAGCCCTGTTCATGATGGGAGACGGAGACTATGCAATACGGAGGATGAAGGAAAGATATGCCCCGATGGTGAATCATCCGTTCTACACGACGCTGTTCGAGGGATGGGACATCGGAGAACACGGATTCGGCGGAGGCACGGTCAACCACGCATGGAGCGGAGGCGAACTCATCAACATCGCACAATACGTCTGCGGCATCACTCCGCAGACTCCCGGATGGAGGACGTTCAACATAAAACCGGACTGCACAATCCTGAAACACACCGACATCACCGTCCCGACCAGATGGGGGAAAATCCGTTCGGCGGTCACTTCCGAACGCGACAGCCTGCTGATGGAAATCACCGTACCCGAAGGCACGAGCGCGAACGTGACCGTTCCCGGAGAGGGGCGTTCAGCAATCTACATCAACGGAAGCCGGCAGGAGGAGTCGGACGGGAGATTCACTCTCGGCGCGGGAGACTACAGGATCGTGAGGGTCTTCGAACCCGGGTTTTCCGTCGGGAAAGGGGAATTCATCCTCAACGGAAGGCCTTTCACCGTGAAGGCGGCCGAACTCCATTATCCGCGCATCCCCAGGGAATACTGGGAGCACCGCATCCTCATGTGCAAGGCTCTGGGGATGAACACGATATGCATGTATATATTCTGGAACTACCACGAACGCGAAGAGGGAAAGTTCACATTCGAGGACAACGCCGACATCGCCGAGTTCTGCCGTCTCGCCCGGAAGCACGGGATGTATGTCATCGTGCGCCCCGGCCCCTATGTCTGCGCGGAGTGGGAGATGGGCGGACTTCCGTGGTGGCTGCTGAAGAAGGAAGACATAAGGCTGCGTACTCTCGACCCATATTTCATCGAACGCGTACGCATATTCATGGACAGGGTCGGGAAAGAACTCTCCCCTCTCCTGATTTCGAACGGAGGCAACATAATCATGGTCCAGGTCGAGAACGAATACGGCTCCTACGGCATCGACAAGCCATATGTGAACAGGATAAAGGAGATTCTGCTTGAGTCCGGATTCACCGGAGTCCCGCTCTTCCAGTGCGACTGGAGCTCGAATTTCACGGACAACGCCCTGAACGACCTTCTCTGGACGGTGAATTTCGGAACGGGGGCCGACATCGGACAGCAGTTCGCGCACTTGAAACAGCTCCGCCCGGACACGCCGCTGATGTGCAGCGAATACTGGAGCGGCTGGTTCGACCACTGGGGCAGGAAACATGAGACACGGCCGGCCGGAGCGATGGTGGACGGCATACGCGAAATGCTGGACAGCGACATTTCGTTCAGCCTCTACATGACCCACGGCGGCACGACATTCGGACACTGGGGAGGCGCGAACAATCCTCCGTACTCCGCGATGTGTTCGTCCTACGACTACGACGCCCCGATCAGCGAGAGCGGAAAGGCCACGGAAAAGTACATGCTTCTGCGCGACCTTCTGAGCCGCCATGCCGACCCGTCGGAAATCCCCGACATCCCCGCTCCCCTTCCGACGGTGGCCGTTCCGGAGTTCAGCTTCACGGAAGTCTCACCGCTGCTGAAGAATCTTCCGGGGGCGAAAAAATCGGAAGCGGTCAAACCCATGGAGGCTTTCGGCCAGGGTTGGGGGACCATACTGTACAGGACACGGATTCCCGAAGACATCCCGGCAGGCGCGATGCTGGAAATCACTGAACTTCACGACTGGGGGCAGATCTTCATTGACGGGAAACTTGTCGCGAGACTTGACAGACGCAAGGGAGAGTCCTCCGCCGAGCTTCCGGCCGTTTCCGGGGGCAGCCGGCTGGACATACTT
>CAVFTG010000020.1:0-17516 GCA_963625415.1 Barnesiella intestinihominis | reverse complement strand
ACTGGCATCTGACCGACGACCACGGCTGGAGAGTGGAAATCAAGAAATATCCCCGTCTCACGGAAATCGGGGCGTGGAGGAACGGAACCATGGTCGACTGGGACGCAAACCACAACGACGGCATCCGTTACGGAGGATTCTACACTCAGGAACAGCTGAGGGAGATTGTACGCTACGCCCGGAGCAAGGGGATTGAAATTGTACCGGAGATAGACCTTCCGGCGCATCTCGTCTCGGCTCTCGCCGCCTACCCCGAACTCGGATGCACCGGCGGCCCTTATGAGGTTTACACCGTCTGGGACATCGCGAAGGACGTGCTCTGCGTCGGGAAAGAGTCTTCGTTCGAGTTTCTGGAGGATGTGTTCAGCGAAATCTGCGACATATTCCCCGGTGAATACATCCACATCGGAGGGGACGAATGCCCGAAGGAGAGATGGCATGAATGCCCCGCCTGTCAGGCAAAAATCCGGGAACTCGGTCTGAAGGACAGCGAGGACTGGACGGCGGAGCATTATCTCCAGAACTATGTGACGGCGAGGGTGCAGAAGATGCTCGCCGACAAGGGAAGGAAGGTGATAGGATGGGACGAGATTCTTGACGGGGAGCTTGCCCCGGGAGCGACCGTGATGTCGTGGAGAGGCGTTGAAGGCGGCATCAAGGCAGCAGAAAAGGGCTTCGACGCAATCATGACCCCGGTGGACTACTGCTACCTCGACTACTGTCAGGGTTCCGACCCGATGCGCGAGCCGGTCGGGATAGGCCACTATCTCCCGCTTGAGAAATGCTACTCCTACGAGCCTCTGGACGGCATCCCGCAGGACAAACGGCATCATATCCTCGGAGTGCAGGCCAATCTCTGGACGGAATTCATCAAGACTGAGGAACATCTTGAATACATGCTTCTTCCGCGTCTTCTCGCAATCAGCGAAGTTCAGTGGAGCACTCCGGAGAACAAGAACTGGAACCGCTTCAGCCGCAGCGTCGCCGCAAAGCAGATTCCGCTCCTGCGTTCAGAAGGCTATACAGTCAGGGATGTGGAAACCCGGCCAATCTTTCACTGAAAGAATCGGTCAAACCGCTTTCGGCAACAGACCCGCTATCGCTATGAGGGCGACACGGGGCGCATTATCGGCAGGCAAAGTCCCTTACTGCGGCGGCAATCGTTTCTTTGATGCGTTGCCAACTTACCGGTTCCAGCATTTCGGGCATAGGATCCGATTCCGCGTCGTCAAAATAAGAAAGGCTCTTTACCGCGATGAACAACGAACCGTCGGGGTATTTGGATGAATAAAAGTCAAGAATCTCTGTCATTGAGTATGTCCTTAGCAGAAAGTATAAGTCTATGAAGTCTTTTTTTGTCCCACGCCCGATTACTGCGGCAATCTTCATCGCTGCAATATCTTCAACCGAAGCAAGCCGCAGAGTATCTTCTGTAACTATTGGGTTCAGCCAATCATAGGCATAATTTACAAAATCGACTTTCACCCCATCCACGAGATAGATATTTATGTTGTCGGACTCTTTCAGAATCTGCAGCATATGTCCGTCAGAGAGTTTTCGTCTGATTTCTGATGCCGGTGAATGAATGCTGCCGAACATATCCAAATCAATGGACTTTCGGTGGCCAAGCTGAAGGGCAAGGGCTGTCCCGCCCACAAGACAGGTATCATGCAAGGCTGGAATGGACTGAATATTTTTCAGAAGTTCCAGTGTCGCGGGAGAGATTGTTTCGTAGTACAGCATCTGAATTGCGTTTCCGGTATGTTGCCAAGACAGCAGAGCAATGATATGGCTCTTGGTTCAAGGGAGCGGAAGCGGGTCGCCTTGGCAATAATCTGTTCAAGACCATAGTAGTCACAGATGAGTCTCCAGTCAGAAAACTGCCCATATTCCAGCACACGTTGAATTATGTATGCGGCATTGTCATCCGCATCGACAGTCTTTCTGTCGGTGTCCCAGAAAAGATAGCCCGAAAGCCCGTCTATGAGTTCTCTTTTTGTCATGAAGCAAATGTAGCAATTTTTGATGATTTAGAAAAAATCTCTGTTTACATTCCAAGTCACCGATTGGAAAAATTTGCATTGTCGGAAATAATTGCTACCTTTGTTGTATGATTTAGAATAATTCAAAATTAAACAACTCTTGAGTTACTGAATCACACGGGAAAACAACAGGTTAAACGATTAAAAGCAGAATTATGATCAAGAAATTCAGATGTATGGTGTGCGGCTATGTTCACGAAGGGACTGAACCGCCTGCGGAATGCCCTCTCTGCCACGCAAAGGCCGACAAGTTCGTTGAACTCAAGGAAGAGGAAGGGGCGCTGAACTGGGCGTGCGAGCACGAACTCGGAGTCGCAAAGGGTGTCGATCCGGAGATTCTCGAGGGACTCCGCGCCCATTTCGCGGGAGAATGCTCCGAAGTCGGGATGTATCTCGCGATGAGCCGGCAGGCCGACAGGGAAGGTTATCCGGAAATCGCCGACGCTTTCAAGAGGTATGCATTCGAAGAGGCCGAGCACGCTGCAAAGTTCGCGGAACTTCTCGGAGAATGCGTCTGGGACACCAAGACGAATGTCCAGAAGAGGATGATGGCGGAGCAGGGCGCGTGCGAGGACAAGTTCCGCATCGCAAAGCTTGCCAAAGCACAGAACCTTGACGCAATCCACGACACCGTCCACGAGATGGCCCGCGACGAAGCCCGCCACGGCGCAGGATTCCAGGGCATCTGGAAGAAATATTTCCAGAAATGATTTTCTTCCGGACGGCTGCGGCAATCGGATTCAGACAAACTCCACAGAACGGAGTTCAAGACCGAGTTCGCTGACCATCGCGCTGACGCACTCATAGGAGTTGTCCGATGAAATGAATGTGTTCATGAGACTGATGATTGAATCTGTACGCATATCTCTTGAAATTTAATGTTTTACATCGTTTCTACATTGACTTTCAGAGCCGTTCCGGAGAACCCCGCTTCTGAATTACGATGCAAAATTAAATCGGGTTTGTGCAAAACCACTGCACAAGCCCGAAAAATAATCAAAAAAAACATTCACTCTCCCCAGCCGGCAGGATACCAGACCGCAGGCTTCGCTCCCATCATGAACACCAGCTCCCCTCCATTGCGGATGTCCTTGTATTCAATGTACGGGAGGGTGTGATTTTTACCGTTCAAAGTGACGCTTTGGACATATCTGTTCGTCTCATCGAGATTCTCCGCCCTGATTGTCAGCATATTGTCCCCGACTCTCACGGAAACGCTCCTGAATGCCGGACAGCCGATCCAGAATCTCGGCACGGCAGGTTCCGCCTGATAGAAGCCGAGACTTGACAGCAGATACCATGCAGACATCTGTCCCGCGTCTTCGTTCCCGGCAAGCCCGTTCGGGTCGTTGAAATAGAATTCCTTGCGGACTCTGCGCACAAGATCCGCCGTCTTCCACGGCTGACCCGCCATGGTGTAGAAATAGATTATGTGATGGCTGGGTTCATTCCCGTGGGCGTACTGACCGATGAGCCCCGATATGTCTGGGGACGAGTTCTCCCCGCTGACTTTCTCCGGAACGACGAACAGGCTGTCAAGCCTTTCAAGGAACTTCTCCCTTGATCCGAAAAGTTCCACGAGTCCGTCGAAATCATGAGGAGCCAGCCATGTGTACTGCCATGCGTTGCCTTCGCAATACACGTCCGCCATATGCTCGGATTTGCAGGGATCGAAGGGTTCAACCCATTCCCCGTCGGATTTGCGCCCGCGCATGAAAAGCGTCCCGGAGTCGAAATAATTCCTGTAAGAGCGGCTCCGGCGGGCGAAATATTCGTAATCGTCCTCCTTTCCGAGGTATCTGCAGACCTCGGCCATGGCACCGTCCGCTATGGCATACTCCATGTCGAAAGCCAGTGACTCCCTTTCAAGCCTGTCGGCCGGGATGTAGCCGTATCTCATCCTTTCGCCCTGACCGCGCCCGGGATTCATCTGAGAATCTTTCAGCGCCCTGAAGGCCTTTTCCCTGTCAAATCCGCTGAAACCTTTCACCACAATGTCCGCCAGAGCGATTACGCCGGGATTGCCGACCATGCAGTCAGTCTCATCGCCCCAGAGATGCCACACCGGTAATTTGCCCTGCTGCGCGTGGATGTTCATCATGGTCCGGGCGATGTCGTCCACCTTTTCCGGATGTATGAGAGTCATGAGCGGCATGGCCGCGCGATAGGTGTCCCACAGGGAGAACACGGTGTAACAGGTAAATCCCTCACCCCGATGAATCCTGCCGTCGGCCCCGCGATAGTCGCCGTTCAGGTCGCAGAATACCGACGGATGAATCATGGAATGGTAAAGCGCCGTGTAAAAGACAGTCCGGGAATCCTCATCGTCCGTATCTATTTTTATCTTGGACAGTTCTCTGTTCCATTCATCACGGGCGCGGGCCGCCACGGAATCGAAATCCATGTCCGCAAGTCCGGCCTCCCCGGCCAGATTGTTCTTCGCGCCTTTTTCATCCACCGGCGAGATTCCCACCGCCAGCACAATCTTCTCCCCCTCGGAGGTGCGGAAGTTCGCTCTCCCGTACTTCCCGTGAATTTCGAAACTGTCAAAGGGTCTGCTGAACCTGGCATGAAAGAAGACCTTCTGATTCTTCGCCCAGCCGGAAGAGAACCTGTAACCATGTATGCTGATGCTGTCCACCACCTCAAAGTGCGTGTCCGTCGCCTTGTCCCAGCAGCCGCCGTTCTCGAGGTCGAAGACCACCGCTGACGAATCGCTCGCCGGGAAGGTGTATCTGTGCAGTCCCGCCCGCGATGTCGCCGTGAGTTCGGCGAGAATGCCGTAACGGGTGAGCGGAACGCTGTAATAGCCCGGGAGGCACACCTCACGGCTTCTGTCCGCATAAGACCAAAATCCTGTTTTCTCGGCCGGCGCCGCCTCCGGAAGCCTTCCCCTGGCATAGGTCACGTCACCGGTTACAGGCATCACGGTGATGTCGAAGAGGTCTCCTATGCCCGTCCCCTCCAGATGCGTGTGGGAGAAACCGATCACCGTTGAATCGCTGTCGTGATAGCCTGAACACCAGTCCCAGGCCTGGGGCACGCTCGTCGGCCCGAGCTGCACCATCCCGAACGGCACTCCGGCACCGACGAACACATGCCCATGCCCGCCGCTTCCGATGCGGGGATTCACGAAACTCACGAAATCGCCGTCAGCCTCCGCGTTTGAACCTTCCACGGCGAAGGGCAGGGTTATTTTCCGTGAAAGGCGGATGTCATCTGAAGACGCGCCTATGCCGAGAAGGAAATCTCCAGGCTCCGTGACGAAGTTCATATCCCTGTCGTACAGGGCGAAATCAGACATTCCGAGGACGAATTCCACCGTCACCGTTCCGCCGCGCGGGACATGCACGCGCCTGAAAGCCTTCAGCTGCCTCCTCGGGCGCACGACAGACGCCTCAAGGTCGGTGACATACAGCTGGACGACCTCGTCTCCGTCCATTTCTCCGGAATTCGTCACGCAGCATGACAGCTTCACCGACGACCCGTCAACATCAACTTTCAGATTGCCGTAGCTGAAGTCAGTGTAACTCAGGCCGTAGCCGAAAGGATAGAGCGGAGATGAGGGCATCTCCACATAGTCGTGACTCTGCGGGAACTTCCTGTTGTAGTGGACTGGTATCTGCCCCGAGGATCTCGGCACGGATACAGGCAGACGGCCGGCCGGATTGTAATCGCCGAAAAGCACGTCCGCGACAGCGTCGCCTCCTGCCTGACCGGGATACCATGCGGTCAGCAGGGCGTCAGCATTTTCACTCGCCCAGACCTTGTCCAACGGACGCCCCTCGACATAGACCACGACCATAGGCTTGCCGACGGCATGTACGGCCTCAAGCAACTTCTGCTGTCTTCCCATCAGCGTCAACGTCGCCCGGTCAAAGCCCTCCCCGGACTCCATGTCGCTCACGCCACCGGAATCCACGACCGCAGCACCGGTGTCAAGATATCTTGTCTTGAAATCCCTCGCGCTGGAACCGCCCACTACCACCACCGACACGTCCGCTGAACGGGCCGCCCGCACGGCGGCGGAGATTCCCGAATCATCCTCGTCCCTGATTGCGCAGCCTTTGGCATATATGACATTGTCCGCCCCGATTTTGTCCCTGACTCCGTCCAGCACCGTGGAGATTACGGAGCGCTCCTGAGGGGCCGTGTAGTCCCCCAACTGGTTGTATATGTTGTCCGCATTCGGTCCGATGACGGCGACTTTCATATCCTTTCGCAACGGAAGAATGCCGTTGTTTTCAAGAAGGACGATGCTTTTCCGCGCAGCTTCACGAGAGAGTTCCACATGGGCGGAGCAGCGCACCGAATCCCCGGCGACAGACTCATCCACAAAGGGATTGTCGAAAAGTCCGAGCCTGAACTTGTACAGGAGCACCCTGCGCACAGCCTCGTCCAGGACGGATTCCGGGACTCCGCCGTCACGCACCGACTCCGCCAGAAGCGAAAAGCAGTTCGCCCCGAGATCCACGTCCACGCCCGCGGCAAGCGCCTGTTCTCCGGCATCCCGCCTGTCCGCCGCGACATGATGGCTGCCGGCGAGACCGTCTATGCTTTCAAGATCGGAAACCACAAAGCCCCCGAAGCCCCATTCGTCCCGCAGAACGCCCCGGAGCAGATGTGGGTTGGCAGTTGATGGTATGCCGTCGATGGAGTTGTAGGAGGTCATCACGGACAGCGCCCCCGCGTCTATGGCGGCCTTGAACGGAGGGAGGAAATTCTCCCTCAATTCCCTCTCCCCCACGTACGAAGGACTTCCGTTATGCCCGCCCTCAGGGATTCCATAGGCCGCGAAATGCTTCAGAGTGGAAATGATTCCACGGTCGTAACCGTTGTGACAGGGGCTCTCACCTGCGACCAGAGCCGAAGCCATGGCCGAAGTCAGACAGACATCCTCCCCGTAAGTCTCCTCCACACGGGACCAGCGCGGGTCACGGACAAGATCGATGACAGGCCCGTAACCTATGTGTCCGCCCTGTGCGCGGAGCTCTTCGGCTATCGTCCTCCCGACCTGCGTCATCAGGCCGGTGTCCCAAGTGGATGCCATGCCTATGCCGGTGGGGAAAACGGTCGTCCCTATCGCCATATGCCCGTGAGGGGCTTCCTCCGCCAGAATGACCGGAATACCGAGACGGCCGTGGCTGACGGCGTATCTCTGAAGTTCATTATAGGTTTTCGCCGCCAAAGAGGGGTTCAGACCGTTCTCCAAAGTCTTTCGCGTCCACGGATCGGCTCTGAATGTGCCCCAGAGCATGCCTCCGTGACCGTTGTCGATGAAATCCCTGTACTTGTCCGACACGGCCACGGAATCCCCGCCGGTTTTCTCATACATCGTCCACCCCATGGGGCAGATGAGCTGACCTATCTTCTCCTCCACTGTCATCAGCTTCAGCAGCGCCTCTGTCCTCTCCTCCGCGCTCAGCGACGGATCCCTGTAATCCGGGACGGCGCAGGAAGCCAGGATCACTGACAGCGCAGCCACGACAAACAACAGCCGTTTAGAAACATGAAAAAAATAAACTGCTTCAGATTTGTCAATTATTTTCGAGTATAGGTTTCTTAACATTCATTGATCTAAAAACTTAAGAGTGATGTTCCACAAAGTCATTCCACAGCCCCTTTCAGAACGACCGTGGCCTTGGCTCCGCCCGCAAGTATGTGGAGATATTCGACATATTCGCCTTCCGGCAGCCCGAAAGTGTCCAGACGTACTTTAACCCTCGCCGAAGAGCCCGGAGCGAGTTCGGAAGGCATCTCCGCCCGCACGAGCGGACTGTCCGACGACCACGACAGCGGCATCGGAAACTCCGTAGCATTATAAATTCTGAATTCCTTCTCCGAGACCGCGCCACGTCTGTTCAGGCGCATTCCGAGCACGCTCACTTCCGAGCGCAGTCCAGGTGTGAGTTCGTGAGGATATCTGACCTCCTCTTCAGTCACGTCCCGTTCCACATAGCCGTGCACGGTGATCGTGTTGAACTTGTAATAATCCCCGTTCGTGGCCACGACAGTCAGATGACGGCTCACGTCCGCGAAAAGGGAGGAAGGGTCGAATTCCACATCCACATGGGCTTTCGCTCCCGGTTCAATGGCCTCGGCGGAGAAACTCGGCTTCGTGCAGCCGCACTGAGAACGGACTTCCACAATCCTCACCGGAGAGTCGCAAATGTTCGTGCACACGAAGCGCACCGCCACTGTTCCGGCGTCGTATCGCACCGTGTCAATCTCCATGACGGACGGGTCGAAACGAAGTATGCGCGGCATCTGCCCTGCCGAAGGAAGAACTCCGGCAAGGCATATCGCCAACGCAATCGTAAGAAGTCTGCTCTTCATAGGAAGAATATCCCTGTAACCGGCCGGCACGAACTAATCGACGGCAGGACATTTCAGACCCTCATGCCAGAGCGGCTCAGAGTCCGGGCTGCCGTTGTTCCCGTTGCCTGTGAGGTCTTTGAACTGGCCGTCAACGAGTTCGTCAAGTCTCCAGTAGCCGATGAGTCCCTCGGATGTCGGATCCACATAGCATTGGTTGTTTTCAAGCTCGATAATGTTCAGAGCCCTGTTCCAGACTCGGGCTTCGCTTACGACACCGTCCATAAGACGGCCGCGCTCAGAGTAGCCTATATGGAATCCGCCCATGTAGTCCCACGCCAGATTGAGCGGGTCGATGCCGGAGGAATCCTTGGTCCCCTCGACATTGCCGTTCACATAGAGGGTGATTGTGGAACCGTCATCGACAACCGCGATGTGATACCATGTCCCGGTGTTGAAATGGCTCTTGGACGTGAGGGACACTCCGCGGCCGGCGACCTGAAGCTGGGTTTTGTCGCAGGAGATGTCGCCGAAGCGGAGAAGGAAATTCTCCTCGACGCCCATCACCGATGCGATTCCCGGATTGGAACCCTCCTGATAGAATGAATTCATCATCACCCTGATCTCCATCGTGCAGGCCGACATATCCTTGTACAACGAGTTGTTGACTATGGACGGGAAGTTGATCCAATTGCTCTGTCCCAGATCCGGAGCATTGGTGATTATGCTCTGATTGACAATCACGTAGGTTGTCCTTGATGCGTTCAAGATTGCCATCCCGTTGGAAGTCCCCGTCAATGTGACCGGGACGCAGTATAGCGCGCCGTTTTCGAAGTCGTCCAGAGAAAGCACCTCAAACTTCACCGGAAGGGAGACGTTCTTCCCCGCCTCAATCCTGAAGCTGCTTTCGCTGAGTCTGTAACTGCCTTCGGGCAGCATCTTGTACTCGGTCCCCTGCGCCTGGCAGAACGCAGGAAGTGCGGCCGGATCGACAGTGACCCCCACCTCCACCGCTGATTCAAGCTTGCTGGAGGAAGTGACAGTCAGACCTATGGAAGACGGGCCCTGAACATACATGTTCGTAACATCCGTGCTTTCAGTCCCCGTGAAATAGACCACGTCCTTGTATTCGAGCGATTTCCGGCAGGCAGCTGTGGACAGTGCCGCAGTCGCCAGAAAAAATAAGGTTATTTTATTAAGTTTCATAGTATTACAAATTACTTAGCATAGATGGTGAATTCGGCGGTACCTTCGTTTTGGCCGTAGTATGCCGCAATCTTCAGGTGTCTCACCTTCATCGAGCCGAAGAAGGACACATAAGACGAGTACCCGGAGTTCACCACGGTGTTTTGATGAATGGTCACGAATCCAAGATCATTCCAGGTCGTTCCGTCCAGACTCGCCTGAATCGTGATGCCATTCAGCGTGCCTTTTTCCTTGTCCGTCCTCATGCTTATGACGAAACCGGTCATGTCATATTCGCGTCCCATGTCCAGAGTGAACGACACCCCGTATCCGTTAGGCTTGACGTATGTGGTGGTGTTCCCGTCCAGAAGATTGTCGTATGAGCCGGAAGCTATGTCCTTATCATATTCAGTAATCTTCCAACCGCTCCTGTCCTCCACTTGGGAGCCTTCGATGGAATCGATGCTGAAATTGTCCCGGAACAGCACCTTGCTTTCCTCGACTGATATGACGACATACACGATGCCGCGGCTCATGCTGGTCTGCGCACCTTCAGCGGAGAGTCGGACCGGAATGAGATAGCCGTTCTCGTCGGTGAGGGCGGAGACATCGCCCTCGACGGTCACACTGATCACGTCTTCAGACTCGGAGAATCCGGCAGGGATTTCGCATGGTGAACCGGAAATCCTTATGTAAGACGCATCCAGCGCCGCATAGTTCGTATTGTGCGTCGAATTGTAATAATTCACGAGCTGAGGAACAGCTGTCGCCTGCACGCTCCAGCCGTCCGTCGTGGTCGCCCTCACGCTGAACTGCGCATCGACATCCGCGGAGGAGCCGTTGACGCTATGATGGACAATCTTTCCGGTCAGCACATTGTCAGTTCCGCACAGGGCATAGACTGTAGGGTCAAAACTTTCAAGTTCATAGGTATTGAACTCATACAGCCACTGATACCAGCCTTCAAGATTGAATTTCATGCGCAGATACTGCATTTCCAGCGCAGCTCCGAACGCGACATAATAGTCGCCGCTTCTGTAGTTGCTTGCTTCGTTGACGACATCGCTTTCATCCGCGTTCCCGATTGAAATCCACTCCTCGCCGTCAAGGCTGTATTCGAAGCTGACTTCGGACATGCCGTAGCCGTTGATCTTGAGACCTGTCACGATGCGCGGCTCCGCCATGTTCACCGTGAGGACATTATCATATTCCTCAAACATGACTCCGCTGCTCGACCTGCCGTCGAAAAGCTTGGCATAATTGCCGCAGTCCGCAGTCCAGCCTGTTCTGTCCCCGGCCGGGAATCCGAGCATGTCATCCGGCGTCTCAATCGGCCGTATGAGCTTGCTCTCAGGTTTGATGACGGCATAGACCACGCCCCTGCTCGCGCTCGTTTCAGCTCCGGATGCGGAAAGTTTCACCGGAATCAAATAGCCGTCAGCATCGTCAAGTCCGGAAAGATCCCCTGTGAGCGAAACCGTGACTTCTTCCGAAGAAGACTTCTTGCCGGCCTCTATCGAAAGGGATGCGTTCTCGATATCTACATTTTCTTCCGGCATCGCGGAATATGAAGTCCCGTGAGCGGTGTTGAAAGCCGCCACGAGCGAGTTGTCAACCGACGCTGTCACCGTATATCCCTTTTCGGAAGCCTTCGTCACCATGACAGGGAATGACTCGCTGAAATCGGATGAAGAACCGGAGCCCTTGATGTGGACAATCTTTCCGGACACGACGTTGTCAGTGCCTGTGACGGTATAGACTGACATTCCCGCGCCGTCCACCACGTAAGCGCTGAACTCATTGATTCTCGGAGTCGCATACTCATTGAAAACCAGAGAAAGACGGAGGTAACGGGCCTTGACGGAGTCATACAGGGCCAGATAGAAGTCCGCGAGACGGGTTGAATTTCCCGTAAATATGAACTCACCTTTCTGAGCCGTTCCGGCCTGCTCCCACACGAGTCCGTCCTCGCTGTATTCAATGGTCATGCTGTTCGGTTCAGCCGAATACATCTTGAGCCCGGTCACCAGCAGAGTCTTCTTCATGTCGATGACAAGAGTGGTCCTGTCCCGGAAATATGCTCCCGTGTAGAAGTCTCCGTCGAACATGTTCGCCGGAGTGTCGCTGTCCGCGGACTCGGCTGTCCATGAAGAGATTCCGGAAGCAGGGAAACCCGTCATGTCATCCTGAGATGAAATGGGACGGATAAGGTTTGTCTCCGTATTCACTATGAACCAGATATTTCCAAGTCTGGAACTCGTCGGCATCCCGTCGGACGTGATTTTGAACGGGGCGAGATAGGACCGGGCCGTGAGTTTCGTCAGGTCTCCCTTTTCTGCATCGAGATCCATCTTCACGGTGTCCCGCGCGGACATCGCGTCAGAAGCGATCTTCACCGCAGAGTTCGTCAGCTTGACGTATTCCGGCGGAAGAACCTCATAATCAGTCCCGTTCGCCTCATTGTAGACCTCAACCAGATCCGCGTCGTACGACACGTTCACCGTCATCTCCCCATGCTTCGTGGTGTTGCAGCATGGCTGGAACTCCGTATGGAAAGAGCCGGAGGAGATTCCGTTGCGATGGACGACGACCGTAGAGAACGTATTTCCGTTCAACGGATAGACATAGGCCAGCGCAGGGGCGGCGTCAATGGTCTTCTGAAAGTCCTCCATCTCCTCGCAGGAAGCAAGGGACAGAGCCGCCGATGAAAAGGCCGCGATATATCTCAATATGTTTTTCGCTTTCATAAACAGTCCTCCTTGTTAATATGTTACAGCCGGATTCTGAAGCTGGATGGCACGGCGGAGGTGACCATAAGGCATCTCCTTGTCGGCTCCGGAATCAGTGGTGTTGTAGTCTCTCTGTCCGAAGAAGGCTCCGAATCCTCCCTTTCTTCCGCCTTTGGACGGCTGGAATGCGGCCTGCTGCTCCAGCATTCCCCCCTTGGCCCATCCGTCACCGATGTTTTCCGTGAATATCAGCTGGGAGTTCTTCCATCCCTCCCTGTTGAAGCTCCACTCCTTCAGCGGCTGTCCGTAATGCTGAGTGATGTAGTAGGTGAGATACGGGGCCACGACCGTGCCGGGCGAATAGCCGTCAACCGCAAGAATGGTCTCCGGGTTCGGGGACATCGGACCGATGAACTGGGCGAGGTAGTAGATGAAAGTATGCAGACATTCACCTCTCAGGGCATCGCCCTCAGGCTCATAGTCGAGGTCGTAACCGTCAAGGTCATTGTCCGTCACCTCTTTGATGATCGAATCGCCGGCATAGACGCACCATTCAGGATATACCCATACCGGATTCTCCTCCGTACTGCCTTCTTTCAGAGTTCTGGAAGGATTTTCCGCCATGTCCTGCATGAGGGCGTAAGTCCCGGCATATCTCGCGGCGGTTTCGGCCGCGGTCGCGGCCGCCGTCTCGCTTTCTCCGTTTTTGACCAGCTGGTCGTAGATCTCCTTGTAGGTGTCGGTATAGCCCTTCATCTCCCCGTAACCGTTCATGTAGGACGGAACTTTTATATTAAGCGCCCAGTCTGGAAGATACTTGGGATGGGCGAGACGTATGATTTTCACTCCCACTATCCTGGTCCCCTTCTTCTCTCTCATCTCGTACATCTCCTTGCGGTCGAGCGTCCCCTCCTTCGGAATGCCGCCCCAGAGGGAGACTACGTCCACGCTGTCCGGGATGCCGGCGAAGCGGTAGGCGGGAGATGTCGGCGAGCCATAGTCCGCGAACCATAGATAGCAGATTGAATGGTCGCTCTTCTTGTATGCGCGCAAAGCCTCATAGTAGGCTTCCGTATATTGATATTCCGGCTGAAGGTTCAGCGCCTCAGGCTTGGTGCAGGCGAACGCCGCCCCGAGGATGACCGTCCCTGTCAGTACGGCGGATTTCATGTTTTTCATTTCAGATATGATTGATTGTTAAAACCTGTTGTTCTTGTCCCACCATACTCTGGTGCCGCCGTTGTCCCCGTTTCCGAGAGAAGACTCGTTGTTTATCGTGACCACTGCGGCGGAAACGTTGGCAGAGTTTGTACGATATTCCGAAGCCGGATAGTTCAGACGCCGGATCTGGCGGTTCGTGTCAATCTTGCCTCCGCTCTCGTTGCGGGAATAAGGAATAACCTTGGGATATCCTGTCCTTCTGAACTCGGACCACGCCTCCTGACCTTCCGGGAATATGGCGATGTACTTCTGGGTGATTATCTGCTCGAAATTCTCCTCGAAATCCCCCTCCCCGTTCCATGCCGGGGTGATTTCGGACAATGCCGTGTTGTACGAATTGCCTCCGTCCACCACATCCTCGAACTCCGCAGGAGTGCTTTCTTCATCGGCCAGATACTCGTCCGCGCCGGATGCCCCCCAGATGTCAAATGAAAGCCTGACACCGTTCTCATAACATTCCTGGGCCAGGGCACGATCCCCCTTGCGGAGCCAGTATTCGGCCTTCAGGAAAAACGCTTCCGCAGGACTCATGAGAAGCAGATTGTCGTTGTTCGTGCAGTTGAATCTGGAGAGAAGCTCCGAATTGAGATAGTCGGAGGTCAGGCTGATGCCGTTGCGCACTCCGTGATATTCCCCGTCAGAGCCTGCGGTGAAATATTTCGGCAGACGCGGGTCGTTGAATCCGGACATGTAGGAGACGATGGTAGCTCCGGCCCTGTCGTCATCGAAGCTGTACTGGATGATGTAGAGAGGGTTCTCCCATGCACCGGAATTGGGCTTGCTGTAATATGCCGCATCCGCTGAGACCGACATGAGTCCCGCCGGATTGGCGAGAGCCGCCTCGGCCTGAGCCATGGCCAGTGCATTGTCGGCATATACGGTGCGCATCGCGAGACGCAGACGCAGAGTGTTGGCGAACTTAAGCCACTTGCCCACGTTCCCTCCGAAGATGTTGTCATAGTCCCCGAGAAGTTTCGTGTCGGGCTGCGCCTGCCAGAATTCTGTCAGAACGGAGATTGCCGAATCAAGTTCCTTGAAGAAGCTCGTGTAGATGTCCTTCTGAGAATCATACTTCAGAGTCACTTCGCCCGAGCCTATCCCGCTGTAAGGCACCGGTCCGTAGGTGTCGGTGACTCTGTGCATCACGGCGACTTTAATGATGTCTCCGAGAGCGGCGGCCTCGGGTGCCTCCTCCCTGTGGAGGTTCAACGTCTCCCATGAACCGGTGGCGCGGACATAAGCGTCATTGAACATCGCTTCATACCACTCCCTCGCCGTGATGTTGTAAACGTTGTTCGCATTGAATCCTGCGTTTATCACGCCTATGTAGTTCGCGAACAGGTTTCCCGTGAGATCCTGTATGACCTGATAGTTGGCGCTTCCGTATTCCTCCGTCCCGATGAGCTGATAGGTCGGAATGATGTTTCTTGTCATCTGCGCGAATGCGGAACCTGTCTTTAGGTTGTCCCACCCGAGCATCTCGTCCGTCGCCGCGTCCTGATTCGTGTTCCTTTCAAGAAATCCTCGTGTGCAGGAAACCGCGGCCGCAAACGCCGCCGCCATAAAAATATATTTCTTCAATTTATTCATAACTGCCGATAATTAGAATGTGACTTTCACGGAAAAACCGACATTTCTCGTCGCCGGCATAGTGAAATAATCGATGCCGGCCGAGTAGTTCCCGGCGCCAGAAACGACCTCGGGGTCAAACGGAGCCTTGCAATAGAGCATGGCGAGGTTCTTTCCCACAATCGAAACGTTCAGAGCCTTTATGGCCTTCTGCCACTTCTCCACCGGAATGTCATAACCCAGAGAGACCTCGGCCAGACGGACGTTTGTCATCGAATAGGTGTAGTATGCGCCCAGAGCGCTGGTGCCCTTGCCGCCTATGGTCTCATAGTAGGCCTGAGCCGGGATGCGCTGCCCGTTCACGAGGGCTCCGCCGCCGTCGCGGGCGTCCGCCGTGCGCACGGACATGCCGAACGAATCAAGCGCGGCCTCGGTGAGCGAAACGCCCACGCCTCCCACACGTGCCGTGACCATCACGCCGAGATTGAGTCCCCTCCACGAGAAATCGTTCCTCCATGATCCGGTCCAGCTCGGATTGACATTTCCGGCGTATATCAGACTTTCGATGCCGTTTGAGATGTTCGCCGGAGCGACTGTCGATCCGGTAGGCGAAACCCAGATGAATCCGTGTTCGTCAGTCTTGAGTCCGCGGACATAGAGGTCTCCGATGCTGTGACCTTTCACGAGCCACATCTGCACGCCGGTCGTTCCGCCCGCTGAAAGCTTGTCGCTGGAGAATCTGGTTCCGTTGAATGTCGCGTCAAGCATGTCCACGATCTTGTTCCTGTTTCTCGAATAAATCAGATTGGAAGACCATTCCACCTGTCCGAGATTCTGGTTCAGCGTGAGCGAAAGCTCAACTCCCCTGTTGTCGATGCGGCCGGAATTCATGTATATGGTGCTATAGCGGAACGATGACGGAACCTCCGGTGTGAACACCTGATTGTAGGTCATCGAATGATAATATGTCACGCTCGCATTCACCTTCCCCTTCCAGAGCCTCACGTCCGCTCCGACTTCGAACGAACGGGTGCGCTCCGCCTTGAAGTCATCCGACACGGCGTAGGTATTCTCCGTAGGGGAGCCGGCCGTCACCGGATAGGTTGGAACAGTCAGGAAACGCATGATAGGATTGCCCACCTCGGCGTAGGAACCTCGGATTTTAGCATAGGAGAACCAGTCGGACCTGACCTTGAAGATGTCCGTCAATATGGCGGAAAGTCCGACCGACGGATAGACGATGGGCAGCGAAGAGGTGTTCACCATCTGTGAGTTCCAGTCGGAACGCACCGTCGCGTCGAGGAACACCATGTTCTTGAACCCGAGCTGCGCCGTGGCGAAGACTGACTGGCTCTGGTCTCTGTAAGTGTTCTTGTAATAACCCTTGTCCGTATTCATGTTCGTGAACGTGAACAGGTTCGGAACGCCGAGGAGATCTCCTGCGGAATAGGTCTGACGATAGTTGTAGTCTTCGATTGAAGCGCCGAGGTTGGCGTTGAGACGGATGAGATTGTCGCCGAAAGTCTTGTCGATATTGAGAATGACGTCGGCGTAAGTCTGTCTCGTTGCGCTTTGGTCGTGGATGTAACGGCCCTTGTCGCCGGAGAACAGTCCGCTCGTGGAGGCATGGTTCTTCTGCTCCATGAGAGTGTTGTTGTAGTCCATCCTCGCCCTGGCGGAGATGTTAATCCAGTCCGTGATGTCATATTTGAGCGCCGTACCGACCAGAAAACGGTTCTTCTCGGTGTTGAACATGTTCCTGTTCACAATCCAGAAAGGATTCTGCATCTGAAGGTCCTGGCTGCCCCAGTCCCAATACTGGATCGGGAAGTTCCTCTCCGCGCTGTAGCGCTCGTACACCGAATACTTCTCCAGGTCGTCGCTCGGAGACAGCAGGTACAGAGGGATGAGAGGGTTGTAGTACTGGCCTCCTGAAAGCATGTTCTGCTCCTTCACGTTCATATACATCGCAAGGAGGGAGAGGTGCATCCTGCCGCCGAGGAAATCCTCGGTGTGGTTCACCGTCGCGTTGTAACGCCTGTAATCATTATTCGGAATCACGCCCTGCGCGTCATTGATTCCGGCGGACACATAGCTGTGGCTGTGTTCGCGGCCGACTCCGAGGCTTATGGTATGCTGGGTGTTGTAACCGGTCTGGAAGAAATCCCTCACTGACCAGTTCTGCCCTTTGAGCAGTTTGCTGCCCCATGAGGCATAGACCCCGCTCTTGGCTCCGTATGTGCTCTGGAGTTCGGGCAGCATCACCGGGTCGGAGAACGTTGTGTTGGTGCTGTAGGATACGTGCACCCCTTCTCCCGCAGTTCTGGTGGTGAGCATGAGGATGCCGTTCTGCGCCTTATAGCCGTAAAGCGCCGCAGCTGACGGGCCGACGAGCGCCGTCATCCCGTCGATGTCGTCCGGATTGAAATTGGAGATTCCGTCGCCGGAAATCAGG
>CAVFTG010000019.1:17029-17602 GCA_963625415.1 Barnesiella intestinihominis | reverse complement strand
TACGGACTTTTTGGAAACTGCCAAACGTTTTCGCGATTTTTTTCGATTATTTTCCCTACTTTTGCCGCCACAAATGACATGCGGGAATCTGTCACCTCCCCGCGACGATTACAGAAAAACCGATGGACAACGGACAGAACCAGAACACCCGGGAAACCTCCCTGTGGCAGCTTTTCGGGGTTTTCGCAAAAATCGGAGCCTTCACGATCGGAGGAGGCTACGCCATGATTTCCCTCATCCAGAATGAAATCGTGCGGCGCGAATGGCTCAGCGAGGACGACTTCTCCGAGCTCATAACCCTCGCGCAGACCGCCCCGGGGCTTCTTGCCGTCAACATTTCCATATTCACGGGATTCAGACTCCGCGGAGTGAAGGGAAGCATCGTGGCGACGCTCGCGAGCATACTCCCGTCATTTCTCATAATTCTCGCCATAGCAATGGTTTTCAGCGGCTTCCAGGACAATCCGGTCGTCATCCGCGTTTTCAAGGGAATACGCCCCGTCGTCGTCGCACTCATCCTCGTGCCGATGATAAACATGGCCCGGAAATCGGACGACAGGTGGTGGAAATGGA
>CAVFTG010000019.1:9581-17019 GCA_963625415.1 Barnesiella intestinihominis | reverse complement strand
TACTCTCGGCGGCCGGTCTCGCACTCGTCGGATTTCTCGGCGTGTCACCGATATACATACTCCTCTGTGTCATAGTCATATTCCTCGGAATATCCGTATGTCGCGAAAAGAGAATGAAAAAGTCATGATTTTTCTCCAGCTTTTCTACACGTTCTTCATCATCGGGGCGTTCACAATCGGAGGGGGCTATGCGATGCTTTCGCTCATCCAGCATCAGGTCGTCGAGGTTCACGGATGGATTACGGACGCGGCGTTCACCGACATCGTGGCGATTTCGCAGATGACCCCCGGCCCCATAGGGATAAATTCGGCGACATACATAGGTTACACGGTGCTTCAGGATGCCGGAGCGGCCGAATGGATGTGCGTTCTGGGCTCGTTCACCGCGACAAGCGCCGTGGTGCTGCCGTCGTTTCTCATCGTTCTGGGGATATGCTTCGCGTTTGAAAAGTTCAGCGGAAGCAGTATATATAAAGGTGTGATGAACGGGCTGAAACCCACCGTCGCGGGACTCATCGGAGCGGCGGCCGTGCTTCTGATGACACCGGAGAATTTCCCGGACTGGAAGTCGTGGCTGCTGTTCGCGGCGGCGTTCGCAGCGCACATGTTCTTCAAAGCCAATGCGATACTGGTCATCATCGTGGCCGGAGTTCTGGGATTTCTGATATATTGAGCCGGGAACTGTTTGAAAGGGACATCTTAAAATGAGTGTTGAATCCGGAAAGGGCATTTGAAAAGAGATATGGACTGGTTTATAGACTTATTTGAAAAACAGACATTCACGCAGGCGATTGTCGTGTTGTCGCTCATCTGCGCGGTGGGGCTGGCCTGCAACAAGATAAAGTTCAAGGGCGTGTCGCTCGGCATCACCTTCGTGTTCTTCGCGGGGATTCTCGCGGGGCATTTCGGATTCACGATTGACCCGCAGATGCTTGCTCTGGCGCAGAATTTCGGGCTTATACTCTTTGTCTATGCGCTCGGAGTGCAGGTCGGGCCGAGCTTTTTCCCGTCGCTGAAAAAAGGGGGTATCAGGCTTAACCTTCTGGCTTTCGGAGTGCTCGCCCTCGGAATCCTGATGACTCTCGGAGTCTGGTGGTGCACGAATCTGTCGCTGCCCGTGTCGATGGGACTCTTTTCCGGAGCGGTGACCAACACCCCTATGCTCGGAGCGGCGCAGCAGGCGCTTCTTGACCACACGCCTTCAGCCACGGCGGTTTCAAACGAGATGGCCATGGCCTGCGCAGTGGGCTATCCGTTCGGCGTGCTGGGCGTAATCCTGTGCGTAATCATTCTCAAGACCATATTCCACAAGGGCACAAAGGAAGAGAAGAATCTCCACGACAATCCGACCTTCGTCACGGAGTTCGTAATCAGCAACCCCGCGATTTTCGGCAAGACCATCAAGGAGATCATGAAGGGGACATCTTTCCACCTCGTGGTGTCACGGGTGTGGAAATTCACCGACAAGGAACATGAGGACGGCCCGAAAGGGATGGTGATCATCCCCAACGGAGACACCGTTCTCGAAGAGGGCGAGCATGTGCTCGCGCTGTGCAAGGAGATGGAAGTCGGAATCGCCGAAAGACTGTTCGGAAAGGTGGTGGACAAGGACTGGAACAAGAAGGACATCGACTGGAACGCGATTGACGGGCGGCTGGTGTCCCGCCATGTGCTCGTGACAAAGGCAAAGATGAACGGGGCGAAAATCGGGGACCTTCACCTGCGCAATTCTTTCGGAATCAACATAACGAGGGTGAACCGCGCCGGAATCGACATCCTGCCGTCAAGCAGTCTCGTGCTCCAGATCGGGGACAAGCTCACGATTGTGGGGCAGGCGAAGGCGATCGACAATGTCGCCGCAGTGCTCGGAAACAAGGAGAAGGAACTGCGGAATCCGAACATGTTCTCGATTTTCATCGGAATCGTGCTCGGACTGATTCTCGGATGCATACCGCTGAGCATCCCCGGGATGAGCGCGCCGATAAAGCTCGGAATCGCCGGCGGCCCAATCATCATGGGCATACTGATGGGCGCGTACGGCCCGCGCTTCCACCTGACAACCTACACGACCTACAGCGCCAACCTGATGCTGCGCCAGCTCGGACTGACGGTCTATCTCGCCGGACTCGGACTGAGCGCCGGCCCCGGATTCTTCGAGACGGTCTTCCGCCCGGAGGGCCTGGTCTGGATTGGAGTCAGCATTCTGCTCGCCGTCGTCCCGGTGCTCGCCATTGGCTTCATCGCGTCCAAGTTCTGCAAGACGGACTACGCGTCCAATGTGGGAATGCTCTGCGGCGCGATGGCGAACCCGATCGCCCTCAACTATGCGCTGAGCACGGTCGAGGACGACGAGCCTTCGGTCGCCTACGCCACGGTATATCCTGTCTGCATGTTCCTGCGGGTGATTACCGCGCAGCTGCTTATGCTGTTCTGCCTGTAGTTTTGCCGATATCCACCAAATTTTCAGTTCTCGACAGGGCGGAGGGTGTAGCTGAAAGTCATCTCCTGAGGCTTGATGCGGTACTCCTCGCGAGGGAGAGCGGCCCATGAGTCTATGCAGCCCAGTCCCATCTGGACGAGGTCGAAGTTCACGAAAGTCTGGCCGTTGGAACGCTGATTCTCGCAGGCGAGAGCCTTGAGCTGAAGGGAGTGGCGCGGGGCGCTCTTGAGTATGTCCATCTGCTCGGTGGAGAACGGAAGCGCAGAGGCGGAGAACGGCGCGTCGGACGAGATTTCGATGCCGGTGCCGTTGTCGTTCAAGACGCGGAACCACTTGAGCTGCGTCTTCGTTCCGGATTCCTGAGGACGGACATAGCCGTAGTGGTACTGGTCCTCAACCCTCTGGGAATAAAGTCCTATGAGAGCGGCGGAGTTTCGGTCCGAGTAGTTCTCGAACGGACCCTTGCCGAAGAACTCTATGTTCGAGAAGTCGCCAGGCATCGCGAGGCGCATTCCGAAGCGGCCGAGAATCGGAGCCTCGGAGAGTTTGCCTGCGTCCTTGAGGGATTCGCTCACGGAAATCGTTCCGTCTCCATAGATATCATAGGTCACCACAATCTTTGCGGCATCCCCGACAGGCGCATATTCTGTCACCACCTGAACGAAGTCGCCCTTGTCCTCGAAGCCGAACGACGCGGCCTTATACCCGGCATCCCTCCAGAGCTTCTGACCGGCCGGCAGCTTGCCGCCGCGATAGCTCGCCCCGAGGTCGTTCTCCGTTGCGGCACGCCACAGACACGGCTCAAGCGGCTGGCTGAGGAGCGGCTTCTCATTGAGAGTGTAGCTTACAAGCGCACCGGTCTCCTTGTCGAATGTCGCCTTCCACACATCGGCACGCTCGGCAAGAACGCCGTCATAAGGCATGATTCCATAGAACGAGACAGTGCTCTCTCCGTCCGACACCCGGAAAGTGTGGATTTGCGGAACATACGCCGCAGCCGGAGCCTCGGCGATGCAGATCTGATCATAGGCCAGCTCGCTTCCGGCAGGCAGGATGCCGTCCTTCTTCCGGAGAGTGCAGCTGACATTCAGATAGACATCATGTCCCTCGAGCGAGCCGCCGCAGGCTTCAAGCACATCGTCAGCGCTGTAGCCGAGCACGACAGTTCCCGCCGACTGAGGGGCGATTCCGAGAATCTCGGGGGCACATCCGCTGAGAACCGCCTCGCCGTCGCATTCGACCGTCCAGTTGATGGCGTAGCGCGAGAGGTCGGTGAAGAAGTACTCGTTGAAGACGCTCACCCGCCCGTCAAGCGCTGCCTCCGGAGCCGCAGTCGTGTGTATGCTGCGCTGCTGGTAGGCAACCTCGAAAGCGTGCGGATGCAGACTGCGGTCCGGGGCTATCACTCCGTTGCAGTTGAAGGAGTCGTCTGTCGGGTCGTAGTCGTTGAAGTCGCCGCCGAACGCGAAGATGTGGTCCGTGCCATATTTCGAAGCATCCTCAGGCCACTTGAGAGCCTGATCCACGAAGTCCCAGATGAATCCTCCCTGATACTGGGGATATTTCCGGGTCAAGTCCCAGTATTCCTTGAAACCGCCCATGGAATTTCCCATCGAGTGGGCGTATTCGCACTGAATCAGCGGCTTTTCCGGATTGGACTTGAGATATTTCTCGCATTCGTCATAACTCCAGTACATCGGGCAGGCGATGTCCGTCGAAGGCATGCCCTTCACATCCACGGCACGCTCGTACTGCACCGGACGGGTGCTGTCGAAGCCCTTTATCCATGCATAGGAGTCGGCGAAGTTCTGTCCGTAGCCGGTTTCGTTGCCGAGGCTCCAGACGATGACGCTCGGATGGTTGTAGTCGCGCAGAACCATGCGCTGCGCCCTTTCGACTATGGTCTTGTTGTAGGCCGGGTTCTTGGCGAGAGCCTCCGCGCCGTAGCCCATGCCGTGTCCCTCGACATTGGCCTCGTCCACGACATAGAGTCCGTATTTGTCGCAGAGGTCGTACCACAGCGGGTCGTCCGGATAGTGACAGGTGCGCACTGCGTTGAAGTTCAGCTGCTTCATGATGAGGATGTCGCGCTCCATGTCCGCAGGAGACACGACATAGCCCTTGTACGGGTTCATCTCGTGGCGGTTCACGCCCTTTATGAGAATCGGCTGACCGTTCACGAGCAGCTGCCCTCCCTTGATTTCAACGGTTCTGAAACCGAAGTTTAAAGATGCCGTCTGGGTCTCCGCGCCCTTCCTGTCAAGAGCGACCAGCTCAAGCGTATAGAGGTTCGGGGTCTCGGCAGTCCAGAGCCGCGCCGAAGCGAGACCTCCTTCAACAGTCACCGTCGGCAGGCCGTTCTCCGATTTGCTCTTGTCGTTCACCGTCGCGTCGCCGGATGCGGCAATCGCACCGTCCCCGTCGACAATCTGCCAGCGCAGCTTCGCCACTCCCGGAGTGGTCTCCGCCCAGATGCGGTAGCGGCCGTCGGCATCGCCGCTCACACGGATGTTCTCCACGCGTTTCTTCGCCTTGGAGAACAGATAGACATCGCGGGCGATTCCGCCGAGCCTCCAGAAATCCTGGCACTCGACATAAGTCCCGTCGCACCAGCGGAAAATCTCAAGCGCGATGATGTTCTCGCCCGGACGGACGAATTTCGTGATGTCGAAACGGGCCTCCAGCTTGGAATCCTCGCTGTAGCCGACTTCCTTTCCGTTCACCCAGACACGCACGTTGGAGGTCGCCGACCCGATGTGCAGGATGATGTCCTGCCCCTTCCACTCGTCACCGAGAAGGAAGCTGTGACGGTACTGTCCCACATAGTTGTGCTCGTCCGGAACAATCGGAGGGGTGTACGGGGCATGCCCTTTCCACGGGTAGGGGATGTTCACATAAATCGGGTCGCACCATCCGTTCACGTCCCAAATGCCCGGAACCGGAATCGTTCCCCACTGCGAGTCGTCGTAACCGTCTTTGTAGAAATCGGTCGGGCGCGTGTGCAAGTCGGTATTGAAATTGAATTTCCACAGACCGCTCAGGCTGAGCTTCAGTCCGTCAGTTTCAAAAGTTGAAGTCATCGGAAGCCGGTTGATGCCGGAAACATCCGGGTTTTTCCAAGGCTCGGAGTCAGTCTTTACCTTTGCGGAAACATTCGTCCAGAGAGCCGCCGCCCCGAGGAGAATGCACAGAAGTGTCGAAATTTTGCGCTTCATGATATGTTATTGTTATATGTTATCGATTAAATCACCTCTATCTCCGAGGCGCGCACCCAGCCCTGACGGCCGTCGGAAATCTCGATGTCGGTCCATTCGCCGACGGTGTCGAGAATCCGGACTTTCGTGCCTTCGTGAAGGATGAAGAGATCCATCGTGCCTTCCGGAGAGGATTTCGTGGATATGACGGGCTTCATGACTATGGCTTCGTCACTGAGGAAGTAGTCGTTCCGCTGATGGAGCGAGAAGCCGAGAGCCGTACCTCCGAAAAGCAGGCAGACGACGGCTGATATGAACCCGGTGCGTTTCCACCCCACGGTCGGAGCGAGGAAGAACAGGAGAAGCGTCGCGCAGAAAAGGCCGAGGAAGACGATGAATATGACCGCCCATGCGTCCGAGTCGAGGATGTAGCAGAACTTGCGCGTCCATGTCTTGAGTATGAACTCCGGGACCGACTCTATGCGGTCCTGTGTGCGACTGGAGGCGAATTCGAGGTTGTAGCGGGCATCGGAGAAGGACGGGTCGAGCTTAAGGGCGCGTTCATAGTTCACAATCGCCTTGCCGAGGCTGCCGGTCTTGAACCATGCGTTGCCGAGATTGTAGTAGAGCTGCGGGGATTCAAGCCCGAGGGAAACAATCATTCCGTAACCGTCTGCGGCATCCTGCCAGCGGCCTTCCACATAGGCTGCGTTGGCCTTGTCCCAGAGCTGCTGCGGGTAGTCTTTCTGAGACTGCGCGGAGTTTTGAGGCGCAGCCGCCTGTTCCTTAACCTGCTCGGCAGACTTACCCTGAACCGGCGCAGCCGCCTGACCTTGAACCGGCATGGCAGACTGTTCCTGTGCCGATGCCGGGAAGGACATGAGCGCGAAGACAACTGCAATCACAGCCGCTCCGAGAGGCGTTTTCTTTCCTGATTTCATCCCTGGACGTGTTGTGTTTTTCATTGAACCGTCAATTGCGGATATGAGTTCCGCGGCCTTGTCGTAGTGCGCCTGCATGGCCTCGCTGCCTGCGGACGGAGAATAGCGGGCGAACTCGCATTCATCGATGAGCGCGACGAACGCCTCTGCGGTCTCTTCGGGAACGCCGCCTTCGGTGAGTCTTGACGCGATGTTCTCTTTGTTCAGTTCGGACATCGGGATGTTCAGCTTGTCGGCGATGAACCCGAGCAGAGCCTTGTGGAGTTCCTCGTAGAATGCAGTGCAGAGGTTCTGTCTGAGGAATACGGAGGCCGTCTTGAGCTGTTTGAGAGCCTTTTTCGTGGCCTTGCGGTTTCTGCTGCCCACGACATCGGCGCGTCTTGCCGCCATCCTCCTGAACGCGAACCAGCAGAGCGCGGAGACAAGAAGAAGAGCGAGGCAGACCGCCACGAACACCGCCGAACCGACAAAGAACTCGCCCTTGCCGCTGAGGCGTACCGGCTTCGTGGAAATGAAGCGGATGTCCTGTCCGAGACTGCGTACGTCATTCTGCTGCACTCCCGGGACGACCGTGCCGCCGGAAGGGATGTCGGCGCCCTTCTCCACGGTGAATGGAAGCGGATTCGTCTGCACGGTGACATATTTCCCGGAATCGACATCATAGTAGCTGTAGCGTATCGGCTCTATGGTGAACTCCCCCGCGCTGCGCGGAATGAACGGAAACTCGAATTCCTTGGAACCGGAAAGCGAACCCTTGGCGCTCTTGTCCGTAATCTTGGTGTCATAGACCTCCATGTCGAGAGGGAAAGTGACTTTCGGAGCTTCGAGCAGGGAGACATTCCCGCGTCCGGACACGGTGACAA
>CAVFTG010000019.1:8704-9571 GCA_963625415.1 Barnesiella intestinihominis | reverse complement strand
GACAATCAGAGAGTTGGCCTCATGAGCCCTGAGACTGTCCTTTGCGAGTTTCGCGCTTATGCTGAACTTGCCCACTCCGCCGCCGAAGGATGCGGGAGCGCCGGCCGGAAGAGGAGAGACATTGACGGTGACCGCCTGAGAGGCGACTTTCCTGCGCACTGTACGGATGTCATCGAAGAATCCGTCGAAGATGCTGCCTGTACGCGACTGCACGCGCACGTTCACAAGGCAGACAAGTTCTGCGGGTTCTATGGTGAGTTTCCCAGTCTGCTGGGGGATGAGCACATAGCGGCGCAGCACGGCCGCATCGTAAATCTTTCCGTTATAGTTCTCACGGGTGAACTCGATGTTGGTCGGAGCTTCGACCTCCTGACTCCAGAATCCGGAGAATGAAGGGAAACTGGCGTTCTCGAAACCTGAGAGGTTTGCTCTCTGGTAAATCTTGAGAGTGGCGTTAATCGGCTGTCCCACAACGACGTTCGTCCTGTCGAGAGCGAGGCTGAGGAAGATGTCTCCGGTGGAAGCCTGTTCACCGCCGTCCTGTCCGCCGTTTCCCTGACCGTTGTTCCCACGGCTGCCGCCACCCTGACCATTGCCGCTCTGATCATAACCGCCCTGGCCGTTACCGCCACGGCCATTCCCGGAGCCGGCCGCGCTCGGGTCGGAGGGAACACCGCCCTGCCCCTGCTGCGAAGACTGCCCCGAAGAAGTTTCCTGCCTGATGACGCTCACGGTGACCGGGCGGGAGACTATCTCATTGCCCTTGACCTTTGCCGTAGCCGGCGGAAGGGTGAACTCGCCCACCGATTTCGGCATGAGGATGTAGGTGTAGGAAACCTGACGGGAAGAAGTTCTCTTGCCGTTTAT
>CAVFTG010000019.1:0-8694 GCA_963625415.1 Barnesiella intestinihominis | reverse complement strand
TATGATGCTTATGCTTGACGATGAACTTTTCTGCGGCCCCCACACGAGATCGAAGTCAGCCGGGCACTCCCAGTTGAAGTCCGAAGCCGAGTTTTCCCCCTCAATCACGAATGTCACGTTGAACTGCTCGTTCAGATCGACGACATTGTGCGTCTGTACCTGAATCGAAGTCTGCGCAGCGGCCGCAAACGCAGCGAGCGACAAAAGCGCTACTATAAACAATTTCCTCATAATTATTTCCTCTCCCTACCAATTCTTTTCCTTTTGCCGAGCCTTCAGCGCCGCCGCCTTCTCCTTGTTGACCTTGTCCTGGGTCTCCTTCTCCTTCGCCTGTATGGCCTGAAGCATCTGCTGCGCGGCCTGCGGGCTTATCTTCTGCTCCTGCGGCTGTCCCTGTCCGTCACGGTTGTCCTGCGGCTGCTGAGGGTTCTGCTGCCCGTCCCGCTCGTCGTCGCCGTCCTTGTTCTTGTCCTGATTCTTGTCCTTGTCCTGACCGTTGTCCTGCTTGTCTTTGTTCTGATTCTGATCCTGCTGATTATCCTGATTCTGCTTGTCCTTGTCCTGACCGTCCTGATTCTGATCCTGATTCTGATTCTGATCATTCTGACCGTCACCTCCGCCGTTCTGCTGCTGATTCTCCAGCATCTTGCGGGCATAGATGTAGTTTTCCTTCGCGTCGAGGTCGTCAGGACGCATCAGCAGGGACTTGGCGAAAGCGTCGACAGCGGTCTTGTAGTCCTTGGAAGCGAGCGCCATGTCGCCGAGATTGTAGTACCAGTCGGCGCCGTGACCGGACTCGACCGCAGCCTGCTCCACCTTCTGCATGGACTTCACCGCCCCCTGCACATCGTCCTGCCTGTAGAGCGAGGCGGCGAGGTTGTAGTTGGCCGCCACGGATGCGGAGTCCTTCACGAGAGCCTTGCGATAGTCGATTTCGGCCTCCTTGTAGTTCCCCTTGCGGTAGTCGCGGTTGCCACGCCTGACATCCCGTTTGTCCTTGCCCGCATCCCGCGCAGTCCGGGCGGTCTGTGCAGAGAGGACGGAAGGCGCGAGCATTGCCAAAGCGAGCGTCAGCGACACGACAATATGAACATATCCTTTTCTTTCCATAATATCATAATCATTTTTTCGCTCCGAAGAGGCTGAACTTCGTCTTACGCTCCCCGATGAGGCAGACGAGAGTGAAAAAGAAGAGCGCGATGCCGAAGAAATACATGTACTGTTCGTCATATTCCTCGAAAACCACGGAACTGAACTTCTCGGCATCCATCTTCTTTATGTCGTCGATTATCGGGTTCAGTCCGAACTCTGTGTTCCCGGCGCGCACATAAGCTCCGTTCCCGGCGGACGCGATTTCTTTCAATATGTTCTCGTCGAGGCGGGAGACCACGATGTTGCCGTCACGGTCCTTCATCAGCCCGCCGTCCTTGAGCGGAATCGGCTTGCCCTCCGGAGAACCCACGCCGATGGTGAATATCCTTATGCCAGTCTCGGCGACCTGCTTCGCGGCCTTCACGGGGTCATCCTCGTGGTTCTCGCCGTCGGTGATGACGATTATAGCGCGGCTCTTCTCGCTCTGCGCGCTGAAGGAGCGTGCCGCCGTATTGATTGCGTCGGCAAGCGCGGTCCCCTGGATGGGCACTGATTCGGTGGATATTGAACCGAGAAACATCTTCGCCGAGACATAGTCGGTCGTAATCGGCAGCTGGACATAGGAACTTCCGGCAAAGACGATGAGTCCTATGCGGTCGTCCCGGAGTTTGTCAACGATGCGCGAGATGGCGAGTTTCGCCCGTTCCAGACGGTTCGGGGAATAGTCCTCGGCGAGCATGGAGTTGGAGACGTCGAGGGCTATCACGACCTCCGCGCCCTTGGTCTCATGTTCCTTGAGTTTCGCTCCGATGAGCGGCCGGGCCATTCCCACCGCGAAAAACGCGAAGCCTATGGTGAAAAGCACGACCTTCCACCATCCGCGCGCGCCCGAGCGGGACGGCATCAGCTTCCCGACAAGTTCCGCGTCTCCGAAGGCGGCGACACGCCTTTTCCTCAACTTCCGGAAAACGGCATAGACCACCGGAAAGAGCGGCACGAGCAGCAGAAGCCAAAGATATTGAGCGTCAGCGAAATAAAGCATAGTCAATCTGTTGTTTTACGGCAGTTCCCCGGAAATTACGGAAGTTTCCTGAAAACCGCGACCTGAAGAATGAAGGCGGCGAGAAGGGAAAACAGCGCGACGAGCGCATAAGTCCCGAAAAGCTCCTTATAGACGGGGAAACTGTCTATCGTCGTCCTCGCCTTCTCCATCTTGTTTATCTCAGAGTAAATCTCCGCGAGTTTCGTGTTGTCGGTGGCGCGGAAATAGCGCCCTCCCGTTGTCTCGGCAATCTGCGCGAGAAGTGTCTCGTCAATCTCCACCTTGACTTTCTGGATGTCCACTCCCCAAGGGGTCATGACCGGATAGGGGGCTGTTCCGTTCGCGCCGACACCGATGGTATAGACGCGGATTCCGTAGGTCTTGGCAATCTCGGCGGCGGTCTCCGGGGCAATCTCTCCGCAGTTGTTCACGCCGTCCGTGAGCAGAATCACCACACGGCTCTTCGCGTCCGAGTCTTTCATCCGGGCGACCGCCGTGGCAAGCCCGTTTCCGATTGCGGTTCCGTCCTCAAGGAGATCAGTGCTGATTTCCTTCATCAGATTGATGAGCGTCGCCCTGTCGGTGGTGAGAGGGCACTGGGTGAACGATTCCCCGGCGAAAACCACGATTCCCATGCGGTCCGATGGACGCTGGGATATGAATTCTATGGCTATGTCCTTGGCGGCGCTGATACGGTCGGGGGTGAAGTCGCGTGCGAGCATCGAAGTGGAGACATCCATCGCAAAGACGATGTCAATTCCCTCGGTGTCAATCTTTTCCATCTGTTCCGAAGAACGGGGACGGGCGATGGCGACGATAATCATGACCATCGCGAGCAGCATCAGCGCGAAAGGGAGATGCCGGAGATATTCCATCGCGCCGTGTCCGGCCTTGAGCCACGGGGCGCCCGTCGACACGCGCAGATGAGCCTGACGGCCGAAAATCTCACGCAGAATGTAGAGAACCAGCAGCAGAGCCGGCACCACCGTGAGCCACAGAAGTTTCGGATATTCGAAAAACATCACTCGCCCTCCTTATTCTGAACAGGCATGAACCTGTCATTATCATCCTTTTCCTGTTTTTCAGACTGGCCTGCTCCAGGTTCAGACTGTCCCGCCTGTACAGGCTGTGCGGTCTGTCCAGGCTTCGCTGTCTGTTCAGGCTTCGCGGGAGACTCATCTGCGGCAGTCTCCGCAGCTCCGCCGTCAAGGTCGTCCTGATAGGTCTGCGTGACAAAGCGCACGGCAAGCGGGAGCACGGCGGCGTTCTCCTGCTCCGTGGCGGTGTGCTTCGCGAACTTCACATAGTCGGCCGTCTCGAAGAGATTCTCAAGGTCGCCGAGCAGAGCCTTCCTGTCGGCAGGGCTGTCTGCGAACTCGGGCTTCATCTCGCGAAAAATCTCGCCCGTGGTCATCTCCATCGCCCCTATCCCGTAGCGTGCGGAGATGTACTCGCGGAGCACGTCCGTCACGCCGGAGTAGAACTGCTTCTGTTTCTCGGGAGCCCATAGCTTGTCCCCTCTGTAGCCGTCAAGGCGGCGGAGCGCGACGATGTGCGCGGGATCTTTCCGCTCCATCTCCCCGGAGAGCTTCTTCCTGTGCATCTTGACAAGGCAGACCGCCGCAATCACCAGAAGGATGACAAGGTAGAACAGCCCCACCCAAGGCAGCACTTCGGCTGCGGTCAGAGGGTAGCGGATTATGTCCTTTATGTCGTGCGGCTGAAAGGAGGCCGTGTCCACCGGCATGGTCATCACCTTGAAGCGTATGCTGTCGAAAAGAAGGGTGTCGACCACCCCGTCCTTCGTCAGACGTCCCACGGGAAGTTCCCCGATTTCGTATTCACCCTCGTCGAAGGTCGTGAGAACCGTGGAAACGCGGATGTCGTAGCTCAGCGGACTGTCCTTCTTCGCCTTATAAGTCCTGAGGGTGTCGGTCTGCCACGGGCGCAGGAACATGATTCCGCGCACCGTGCTGTCGTTGAGCGGGGGGAAGGCGTACTGCGTGCCGGCCTCCACCTTGGAGAAGTCCACCCCGTAGAGCAGCTGGTCGGCAATCAGGATGCTGTCCCTCTTCTGAAGCTGCTCCAGAAAGGGGGCGCCGCTCCTCACGAGGTGACCTCCCCTGAACTGCGGAGCGTCACTCGACACGATGTCAGCCGCATCCGCCCCCGGCTCCTGCACGGCGGCCGCCTGCGCAGCGGCGGGAGAACCCGCAAGAGCCTGCGCGGAAGCCGGCAGCGGCAGAACCGCAACCATACAGCTCAATATGAATAACTTACATTTCATCTTGCATATCTTTTTGACCCGAATCCATCTTCTCTCCGGCATGTTCCATCTTTCAAAACGAAGATAAAAATGAACCGGGGCTCAAAAAATCTGATTCAAATTTCAAGAAGCGCCCGCCCGTCAAGACCTCACCGCTGCCGGAAAAGCCTCATAAGCGCCTGCACATAGTCTTCGTCGACCTCGACGCTCACCTTGTCGATGTTGTATTTCATCAGCATCCTCGACTCCGCCTCGCGCAGCCCCCGGAACCACTCCCGGTAGGCCTCGCGGACCTTCGCCCTGCCGGTGTCGACCCATGCCGTCCCGCCGGTCTCGGAGTCCTTTATGTTCACCAGACCGACATTCGGGATGTCCGTCTCGCGGGGGTCGCAGACCTCCACCACTGACAAATCGTGGCGGTTCGCCGCCACCTTCAGCGCCTCCTCATATCTCGGAATCCCTTCGGAATCCGCGTCAATCATGTCCGAAAGGACGAAGGCGTTGCAGCGTTTCTTCAACGCGTTCGTCAGGTATCTCAAAGCCTCCGACAAATCCGTGCCCGTCGACTGCGGCTCGAACTCCAACACCTCGCGGATGATGTGCAGCAGGTGCGAACGACCCTTCTTCGGCGGGATGAATTTCTCCACCCTGTCGCTGAAGAACAGCGCCCCGACCTTGTCGTTGTTCAGAATCGCGGAAAAGGACAGAACCGCCGCAATCTCGGCGATCATGTCCCGCTTCGTCATCCCGGAAGTTCCGAAAAGGCCTGACCGGCTCGCGTCAATCAGCAGAACCACGGTGAGTTCCCTCTCCTCCTCGAACACCTTGACGTAGGGGGAATGAAGCCGTGCGGTGACATTCCAGTCCATGTTGCGGACATCATCGCCGTACTGGTACTCACGGACTTCGCTGAACGCCATTCCCCGTCCCTTGAACGCGGAGTGGTACTCCCCCGCAAAAATCTGATGCGAGAGAGCCTTTGTCCGGATTTCAATCTTCCGTACTTTTTTCAGCAGTTCACTTTCCGTCATTTCAACTGCAACAAATTACATAACAATAGATTGTAATGAATATAGCCCGGAAAGACACACAATTCTATGGAACTTCGACTATATTGACAACCTGGTCGATGAGATTGTCCGTGGAGACATTCTCGGCCTCGGCCTCGTAGGTGAGCCCGATTCTGTGGCGGAGCACCTCATGGCACACGGCGCGCACATCCTCCGGAATCACATATCCCCTCCTCTTTATGAACGCGTAGGCCTTTGCCGCAGCGGCGAGGGATATGCTGGCACGCGGAGAAGCGCCATAGGAGATGAGTCCGGCAATCTTTCCGAGTCCGTACTCGTCCGGAGTCCTCGTCGCATAGACTATGTCAACTATGTATCTCTCAATCTTCTCGTCCATATAGACCTCCCTGACGACCTCGCGGGCGCGGATAATGTCCTCAGGCTTCAGCACCGCGTTCGCCTTCGGAAACTCTCCGCTGTTGTTCATGCGCAGGATGAGCTTCTCCTCCTCCTTCTTCGGGTAGGTCACGACGACCTTGAGCATGAAACGGTCGAGCTGAGCCTCCGGAAGCGGATAGGTCCCCTCCTGCTCGATGGGGTTCTGTGTCGCCATCACGAGGAAAGGCTCCGGCAGCTTGAAAGTCTGCTCTCCGATGGTCACCTGACGTTCCTGCATGGCTTCGAGAAGCGCCGACTGAACCTTGGCCGGGGAACGGTTGATTTCATCCGCGAGAACGAAATTCGCGAAAACAGGACCTTTGCGAATCTGGAACTGTTCGGACTTCTGGGAATATATCATCGTTCCGAGCACATCCGCCGGCAAAAGGTCCGGAGTGAACTGGATTCTGCTGAATTTCGCATCGACAGCCGATGCGAGAGTGTTGATTGCCAGAGTCTTGGCTAGTCCAGGCACACCTTCGAGGAGGATGTGCCCGTTGGCGAGCAGACCGATGAGAAGATTCTCGACGAGCTGTTTCTGACCGACGATGACCTTGTTCATCTCCATCGAGAGGATGTCCACGAATGAACTCTCACGCTGGATGCGGTCATTGAGTTCCTTGATGTCAATATCCATTTCTTATTTCTTTTAATATCTTTGCACAAATTTACAGATATGCGGCGCTATATCCTGACTTTATCATACAGAGGCGCGGGGCTGGGCGGCTGGCAGGTTCAGAACAATGCCGTAACTGTTCAGGGCGAACTTGACAGGGCGCTCGGAATACTTTTCGGAGTTTCCGTGCACACGACCGGAGCCGGAAGAACCGATGCCGGAGTGAATGCCGTGAACTACGTCTGCGACTTCGAGACTCCGGAACCGCTCCACCTGACAAAGGGAGACTTCATATACAAAATAAATGCCATCTTGAGACGGGAAATCGTCGTCCACGACATTGTGGAAGAGGGTGAGGGGGAATATGCGGGGACGGGGGGATATCCTTTCAATTCAAGGTTTTCCGCGAAGTCCCGGCAATACCGATATTTCCTGCACGGCGCGAAGGATCCGTTCGCCGAAAGTTTCTCGTGGAGATGCCCGTGGAGACTCGACATGGACAGGATGAACGAAGCCGCAGCCCTGCTTCCGGGCGAGCACGATTTCAGCTGTTTCGAGAAAGCCGGAGGCGGCAGCTCGACGAGTGTCTGCACTGTGCTCCGGGCGGAATGGTCACGCTACACCCCATCCCATGTCTCGCAGCTCGGTTTCCCCGACGACGGGAACTATCTCGTATTCACGATTGAGGCGAACAGGTTTCTCCGCAACATGGTTCGGGCAGTCGTGGGGACGCTTGTGGACGTGGGGCGCGGACGGCGCCGCCCGGAAAGCATCACTGAACTTCTCGCGGGAGGCCGGCGCGGCGATGCCGGAGAGTCCGTCCCGGGCAACGCCCTGTTTCTGACAAAGGTCAGATATGGGAAGGAGTCCCCTGACCTTCCTGCGGGACACACGTCCCGGTCTTTTCCGTCAGCAGCCGGTTCAGTTCCGTCTTCGTCGAATCGAACTGCGGAAGGAACTCGCTGCGCAGAGGTTCGGCCGGAGGGGACTGCATCTTCAGCGGATTGACGGGCGAGCCGTTTTTCCAGACGCGGAAGTCGAGGTGAGGGCCGGTGGAGCGGCCTGTGGAGCCGACATAGCCTATGACCTGGCCCTGACGGACGCGGACTCCGGAACGGATGCCCTTGGCGTAGCCGCTCAGGTGGAGATAGGCGGTGGTATAGACGCTGTTATGGCGGATGCGGATCGTGTTGCCTCCCGCGCCCTCGTTTTTCGCAGACAGAACCGTCCCGTCACCGATTGACATCACCGGAGTGCCTTTCGGAGCCGCGTAATCGACCCCGGTGTGCGGCTGGACGCGGCGCGTGACCGGGTGCTTTCTTGCATAGGAGAATCCGGAACTCACCCGCGTGAAATGCAGGGGAGCTTTCAGAAAGGCCTTTCGCATGCTTTCGCCTTTTTCGTTCCAGTAGATGTTGCCGCCATCCCCCTGGTTGAACATGTAGCAGGCGAGGGTGTCTGAGTCGCGGATGAACTGGGCCACGCGGATGGTGTCCACGTCAAGCGTCTCACCTCCGACAGTCCGCTCGTCATAGACGACCCTGAACCTGTCCCCTTTCTGAAGCCCGAAGAAATCCACGGTCCACGCATAGACGTCCGAAAGGGCGAGAATCAGAGCCGGCGAAGCCCCTGCATCTTTCATGTCCACCCAGAGCGAGGAGTTTATCGTGACATCGGCATATTTCCTCTCCCTCACGACCTCTTTCCCGGCATTCCACGCCCCGTATGGCGGGAAGCATTTGAAAACCACCGAATTGACCCTATCCTTTTCATATACGAGGTAGCGCAGTCCGAGAGTGTCGGCGGAGAAGGCGAAGCAGTCCCTGCCGCTGCGCAGCGAGCGCGCCGGGAACACGGAGTCGGCCGCCTGTACAAGGTCGTAGGCTTCCCTGTCCGACAGCCCCAGTCCGGTGAAGAGTCCGGAGAGCGTCTGCCCGCTTCTGACTTTCAGCGTGTCCGCCCGCAACGTGTCAGTCGCGAAGCCGAGCGGCCAGACTTTCTCCGCCTCTGATTCATCATGTCCGGACGGTGATCCGTCCCCTCTCCCCTGTCCGCAGGACAGCACGGAGGCTGCGGCGGCCGCAATGATTGGAATATACTTCAAGTTTCTCATTTTCATATGATTTCACGCCCGGTTAAAACGGCGCCGGACAATCGGCGCGGCAAAAGCCGCCCGGAAAGATTCTGTGAAACCGTCCGGAGAGGCCTGCACGCACGGGCACGGCAAAAG
>CAVFTG010000018.1:7406-18156 GCA_963625415.1 Barnesiella intestinihominis | reverse complement strand
ATATTATCCGAACTATCTTCTGACCTGCAAGACGAATGATGCGGGCACTTTCTATCTTCAGCTGGACGACAAGACGACGGCTCTTCCCAAGAACGTGAGCAAGCCTCTTTTCGGAGGCAAGGAGGTTCGTGCTCTGGCGAACATCACCGACCTCGGTGAGGGTAACAGGGAAAACGGGGGCGAGGGATTCGACAGAGTCGTGGAAATCAATACGATAGACAGCATACTCACGAAAAAGCCTGTCGAGAGTCTCGGAAGCGTGGAGGAAGACGTGAAGAAATGGGGGAAAGACAATGTCGCGATTGTCGGCCTGTGGGCGACCGGGGTTGAGGACGGCTATCTGAATCTCTGTTTCGAAGCCGCCTGGGGCGTTTACGGAAAGGTCCATTACATCAATCTTGTCACCGGAACCGATCCGGAAGACCCTTACACTGTGGTGCTCAGGCACGATGCGAACGGGGATGACATCCTCAACGGCGGACGCGTGGTGCGCTCTCTGGTGGCATTCAGTTTGCGCGGTCTTCCGTCCACTCAGGGCAAGACGGTTGACCTCAAACTGAAATATGACACGGCGGAAGGACAGAAAACCGCCACATACAAATATTGCAGCGGGGAATCCGCGGAAGAGCCTGAGACTCAGTCGCTGCTGAGAGGCGTCAATCTGCGGTTGAATGTGAAATGAAAGGAAACCGGTGAAAAGTGACAGGGGAGCGGGAACTCATAGAATCTTCGATAAGGGGGGATGCTGAAGCGCGCAAGGCATTGTATTGCCGGCACGTCCGGTATCTCTCCGCTGTCTGTTCCCGTTACATCGCCTCGGATGCGGATGTGAAGGATGTCCTTCAGGAGGCGTTCATCAAAATTTTCCTGTCGATTGAACGGTTCAAATGGCGCGGCGAGGGCTCGCTCCGATCGTGGATGTGCAGGATTGTCGTGAATGAAAGTCTCAAATTCCTGCGTGACGGCAGACGGCAGGACATATTCGTGACGGCGGCGGAACCTCCGGACGTGCCGGACGATGAAGAATGGGGAGAGTGGACGGATGTCGGGAATATCCCGCCGGAAGTCATCCACCTGATGATCCGTGAACTTCCGGCCGGCTACAGGACGGTGTTCAACCTTTTCGCGCTGGAGGGGCGGAGCCACCGGGAAATCGCGGGGTTGTTGGGAATCAGCGAAGCCTCCTCCGCCTCTCAGTTCCACAGGGCGAAGAAAATCCTCGCCGGGAGAATCCGGAAATATGCAGCTGAAAATGCTGATTCATGGCGGAGTAAGTGTTAGGGACCACTGAATGACTTGATATGGAAAAATGGCTTGAAGACATACGCGAAAGTCAGGCTGACTTCACGACTTCTGAACCCGACGGACTTTGGGATGGGATAGAGGCCGGGCTGGGCGCGGTTGGCGGACGCTCTGAAAGCTTCAGGGTGGCTGAGAGCTGCCCGGCGGAGAGACGCTCTGCTGAAGTGCGCCTTGCTGAGGGGGACTCCGGGGATATGAACTCCGGGGCTTCACGCCGGTGCACTGCTTTCCCGAGGCTGGCCGCCGCTCTTCGCCGGGCGGTGCTGCCAGCTGCCGCAGCTGCCGTCGCCGCATTGGTGTTGTTCCTGTCTTTTCCGGAGCGGGAGGACGTGCCAGACAGTCAGAGCGGTGAGTTTCGGGTCGCAGTGGCGGAGTCTCCCGTGTCGCCGTCTCCTGTGATGTCTTCGGAAAACAGTCTGCTCGCCAGTTGCGGGGATGTCGGGAAGCGCCGAAGTCCGGAGATCGCAGAGGCATCTTCCGCATCATCTCCGGCGATACCCGGGAAACCACTTCGGGAAATATCTTCGGAAACGCTTCCGGGAACTCCTCGGGTAACACCAGAAGAATCACGGGCTGACTCTCAAGAAACCCATTCCGGGATGCTTCCTGAAAGTTCACGGGGAACAGTTGGGATGACTCCCCTTGAAACCTTCGCAGCCGCATCTCCGGAAGACCGGGCAAATGAAACTGCCTCTGAGGAAGCTGTCTCTGAAGACCGGGCAACTCAAGCCGCCCGGGAGACCGCCCCCAATGAATGGCCGGAAGAAAAGGCCGCCATGTCCGGACGCGGGCGCAAACGGCGGACTGGCGGCTTCAGAATAGGGATTTCCGCCGCGAATGTCGCCGGAACGCAAAGTAAGTCATCGGACTACGCTGCGCTCTACGGCTCCACCGTGACAGCCCAGATTCACGGGTTTTCAGAAACCTCGGCAGACTTCCCGGACAGCCGGGGCTATGCCGACGTAATGCAGAGCAATGCCGACAACGGGATTTCCACGACAGTGAAGAACTTTCAGCCGATCCAGGTCGGTCTGACCGTCGCCTGCGCTTTCACGGACAGGCTGTCGGTCGAAAGCGGTCTCACATATTCCTGCCTCATCTCCAGACTGTCTTCAGGTTCGGCTGACGGCAACTACGCAATCCGCCAGACTCTGCACTATGTCGGAATTCCGCTTGGCCTGCGCTATGATTTCTTCAAATTCAGGGGATTCAGCCTCTACGCTTCCGCCGGAGGACAGGTGGAGAAATGCGTGGCGGGAAAGACCGTCACGGACTACTTCGTCGGCGGGGATAAAATCTCCTCTGAGAGCGGAACCGTCCGGGTCAATCCCCTCCAGTGGTCGGTGAACGCCCACATGGGCGCACAATACAGTTTCAACAGGACTGTAGGGATTTACATCGAACCCGGTGCGGCATATTATTTCGGCAACGGCTCACCGGTGAACTGCATCTACAGCGAGCGTCCTTTCAATTTCAGCCTCCGTGCCGGTCTGCGTTTCACGCTGCGACCCGGGGAATAATCACATCGGCGGAGCGGTGAGTGATTTCTATGTCCCAATGTCCCGTTATGGTGCTGTTTCTGATACAAGTATCACATTTTAGTAAGCGTTAAAAAATAACTTGAACAGATTTGTTAAGGATTTTTGAGGATAGATTGCTTTTTGAAGATGGAGTGTACTGTTTTTATTCCAAATACAGCATAAATAACAGAAGGTCACATCTGACCTTCGGGGACTTCCCGGTCGGTGTAGAGTATGCCGTCGAGGTGGTCGCATTCGTGCTGGAATATGACGGCCGTGAATCCCCCGACGGTTTCGGTGACATATTCCCATCCTGATCCTTTGAATCTGTCGTAAAGTTCCTTCGCTTTTTTGAACTCATCGGATTCATACCAGCCGGAAAGTTCCCCGTCTTCCGGTGTCTTCGGCAACAGTTCCGGCATGAAGTCGAACAGAATCAGGCGGGCATATCGGATTTCCACCGTGTCGTAGCGTTCGACGAGACCACGGCGGCCAGGGATGGAGAGGCAGCCTTCCGGTCCGGTCTTCAGCTGCCCGCGTTTCCGGATTATGCGGATGTTCGGATAGACCTCGAAAGGCTCTCCCGGCTTGTCGAACCTCTGCACCGCGACTATGCGCCGTGATATGCCCACCTGAGGCCCGGCGATGCCGACCCCGTCCTGGCTCGGGTCGGTGACCGTGCTGATCATCCTGTCCCAAAGCCGTCCTATCATGGATGTTTCCGAGTTTACGGAAAACATCTCCGTGATTTCATCCGCATTGAAATATTTGCAGGGTGTGCGGAGTACGAGCGAGTCCTCCCGGTTGTCGATGGTGAGCACCCTCATCGGGCCCATTCCGAAATTCGAGTTGATGATTCTGCACTCTTCCCCCGTGAGCCTCTCACCGTTTCCGCATCCTGCCGCGAAGAATACCGCCAGCGCGGCGGGCACAAGAATTCTGCTGTAAACTTTCATGTTCCACATGCATTTATTTCCCATTTTTGGATTTCATCCGGAAGTCACGATGTACCGGGATCCTGAACCGCGAAGATAGTCAAAATTACGCTGACTCTCAACCGCACTGTTTTTTTGGGGGGGCGACTTTTTCGTCACCCCCTTGTTTTCATTTTTTTGGAGTCCGCAAATCTAATAAAAATTAGGTCCGAATGCCGCATTTTGTGGTTTTATTCGCTAAATTTGCGAGGATGTGTCCGGCGATGTCCGATTTGCCGGGAATGCTGACGAAGTGCTGCCGATATGGAAAAAGAATTTCTGAATCTTCTGGAGTTGCAGGCTCTTGTGAGGGATGGGCTGGAGGAGATGTTCCCCCAAAGGCTCTGGGTGAGGGCTGAAGTGGCTTCCGTGAACGCGAAACTCGGCGGGCACTGCTACCTTGAACTCGCTCAGACCGAAGACGGGCGTGTGGCGGCGAAGTCCCGTGCTGTCATCTGGGCGTCCAAGTGGCGGGTGCTGAAACCGTTCTTCGAGTCGGTGACCGGGGAGTCGCTGCGTGCCGGAATCGAGATTCTCGTGCAGGTGCAGGTGACCTACAGCGAACTTTACGGGTTCGCGCTTTCCGTGACCGACATCAATCCCGAATTCTCACTCGGAAAGAAGGAGGACTTGAGGCTGAAGACCATCAAAAGGCTTCAGGACGAAGGACTTATGGACAGGCAGAAAGGAATTCCGTTCCCTGTCCTGCCTTGGCGTTTCGCAGTGGTCTCTTCGGAGGATGCCGCAGGCTACGGGGACTTCGTGAGGCATCTGGACGGAAACGAGTTCGGCTTCAAGTTCGACCTGCGGCTTTTCCCGGCTGTGATGCAGGGGGAGGCTTGTCCTCAGTCCGTGGCCGACGCTCTTCATGAAATCGCGGAATGCGGCGGGGCATTCGATGCCGTCCTTCTGCTTCGCGGGGGCGGGTCGGCACTGGATCTGGCCTGTTTCGACGACTATGTGATGGCCCGTGCGGTTGCCGAGTGCCCCCTGCCGGTGCTGACTGCCGTCGGGCATGACCGGGACTATCATGTCTGCGACATGGTCGCGTATTCGTTCCTCAAGACTCCGACTGCGCTTGCGGACGAACTGCTGGGGATATTCGCCGGCGAGGACGCGAGGCTCGGGGAGTTCGCCTCGAGGATGCGTCTGGCATTCACCAACCGTCTGAACGCCATGGAGATGCGTCTTCAGAACCTGCTGACGAGGATTACGGGAGCGGATCCGAGGAATATACTGAAACGGGGATATGTCCTCGTCGCTGACGGGAAGGGCGTCGTCGTGAAAAGGGCGTCGTCGCTGAAACGCGGCGACCGCCTGCGGGTGATGTTCTCCGACGGAACCGTCGAGACGGAGGTCATAAATTGCAAAAAGATATGAAACAGGAAAATACATTCGACTATGCTGCGGCTGTCGCGGAACTCGAGAAGATTGCCGCGACGGTCGAGAATCCCGAGACTCCGGTTGACGATATCGACAGATATATCCGCCGCTCCGAGAAGCTCATCGCGGACTGCCGGGCCTGGCTCCGTGGCGTGCGCGAGCGGACGCTTGACATCGGTGCCGGACTGTCTTGATGCGCATTGTGCTTGCCGCTGAAAGCCTGAATTCCGAATCCGGGAGCCCGCGCTGCGCCATAAACACGAACACTGCTGATAACCAAAGATATATATGACTCAGGTGAAAAAGATATATGAGACCGACCCCGGGCTTATGCCCTACAGGGAGGTCATTGACGCGAGACACGGCCGCATCGAGGCCCTGAGGGAGCGCTATTCAAAAGACGGCTCGCTGTCAAAAGGCATGAACAACCACCTCTACTACGGTCTGCACCGCACTCCGGAGGGCAGATGGGTGTTCCGCGAATGGGCTCCGAACGCCACGAGGATTCATCTCATCGGCGAATTCAACAACTGGAAACGCACCGAAGCCTATGCTCTCAAACCCATAGGCGGCGGCAATTGGGAAATCGTCCTCGACGGCATGTTCCTCAGCCACGGCACGCTCTACAAACTTTTCATCGAATGGCCCGGAGGAGGTGCGGAGAGGATTCCGTCCTATGTCACCCGCACGGTCCAGGATCCGGAAACCAAGGCATTCTGCGCTGAAGTCTGGGAGCCGGAGAAGCCCTACCGCTGGCGGCACCGCCGGCCGGGAAAGCGTCCGCACCCCCTCATCTACGAGTGCCACGTCGGGATGAGCGGAGAGGAGGAGAAAGTCTCCACATTCAACGAGTTCAGAAAGAACGTGCTCCCGAAGGTCGCGGACCTCGGATACGACACGCTCCAGATAATGGCTCTGCAGGAGCATCCCTACTACGGCTCTTTCGGCTACCAGGTCTCGAACTTCTTCGCCCTGAGTTCGCGCTTCGGCACTCCGGAGGAGTTCAAGGCTCTTGTGGACGCCGCCCATGCGAAGGGCATCGCCGTCGTCATGGACATAGTCCATTCGCATTCCGTGGACAACGAGGCTGAGGGTCTTAGTCTTTTCGACGGTCGGGAGGATCTCTATTTCTACAAAGGTCCGCAGGGCCGCCATCCCGCATGGGGCTCGCGCTGCTTTGACTACGGAAAGGACGAGACGAAATATTTCCTCCTCTCCAACTGCAAGTGGTGGATGGAGGAATATCACATCGACGGATTCCGCTTCGACGGGGTCACGAGCATGCTTTACTGGGATCACGGTCTCGGGAAGGCGTTCACCGGATATGACGACTATTTCAACGGATCGGTCGACGAGAACGCCGTTGATTATCTTGCGCTTGCGAACATCCTTGTGCACGAGATTAACCCCGACGCGTTCACGGTGGCCGAGGATGTGAGCGGGATGGCGGGACTTGCCGCGCCGTTCGAGGCTGGAGGCGTGGGCTTCGACTTCAGGATGGCGATGGGCATCGCGGACAACTGGATAAAATGGATAAAGACCCTGAGCGACGAGCAGTGGAGCATGGGCGAAATCTGGTGGCAGCTCACCAACAAGCGGGCGGACGAGAAGACCATCAGCTACGCGGAGTGCCACGACCAGGCTATGGTGGGGGACAAGACCATAATCTTCAGGCTCATAGACGCAGAGATGTACACTTCGATGAACAGGGATTCCAAGTCCCTCACGGTTGACCGTGGAATCGCCCTGCACAAGATGATACGCCTCGTCACCCTCGCCACGGCCGGGGACGGCTACCTCAACTTCATGGGCAACGAGTTCGGGCATCCGGAGTGGATCGACTTCCCGAGGGAGGGGAACGGATGGTCGTACAGATATGCCCGGAGGCAGTGGTCGCTCGCTGAACCTGACTATCTGAGATACAGATACCTCCGGAATTTCGACAAGGCGATGATAGGCATGGCCCGGGCCGAGGGCATACTCGACGGCGCACCGGAACTCCTGGTGCAGGACGAGGAGAAAAAAATTCTTATTTTCCGCAGAAAAAATTGTATATTTGCCGCGAATTTCAACCCGACCGAATCCTTTGTGGATTACGGCTTTGCGGCTCCGGCCGGCAAGTGGGTTGACATTCTGTCCACAGATTCACGGGAATTCGATGGATTCGGACGTCTGACGGATGACGCCCATTTCACGGTTCCGCAGAAAAACGCCAATGGGAACGACAGATACGGAGACAGCTTATTCCTCTATCTGCCGAGCCGTTGTGCCGTTGTATTGAGGCGTGAATGACGGATTCTGTGGAAGATGTCCCGGGCATGGCCACATGCGAGGGCGCAAATGCAAATAAAACATATAGATATGGCATTCCTGAGTTTCAACAAATCCGAACTGGTGAACCTTGAGTATTCGCTCAAGAGGGAAATCATCGGAGCGAACAAGACGGGGGCGTATTGCAACACCTCGGTCGTGGGCTGCAACACGCGCCGTTACCATGGTCTGCTGGCCGTTCCCGTGGACGCTTTCGGGGGCGTGAAGCACATGCTGCTTTCCGGACTTGACGAGAGCATAATCGTGAACCGCAGACGGTTCAATCTCGGCATCCATTGCTATGGCGACATCTACGAACCTCGCGGGCACAAGTACATCGTGGACTTCACCGCCGCGCCGGTTCCGACCCTGACCTACAAGGTGGGCGAGACGACTTTCAGAAAATCGGTGATTCTCGCGCCGGACTCCGACCAGGTGATGATCAAATATGAACTTGCGCCGGATTCACCCTCCTGCGAGCTGATTGTCAAGCCTTTCCTTGCGTTCCGCAGCATCCACCGCCTCACCGGTGAGAATCAGGATGCGAGGACGGACTGCCGGGAAATCGAAAACGGAGTTTCGTTCAACATGTACGAGGGCTTCCCCGACCTCAATCTCCAGTTCTCGAAAGCCTCCGAGTTCAAATATGCTCCGGTCTGGTACAAGGGCATAACCTACACCGACGAATACCGCCGGGGTTTCGACTGCAAGGAGGACCTCTTCGTTCCCGGGGCGTTTGTCCTGAAGCTCAGAAAGGGCGAGAGCGTAGTCTTTTCGGGTTCCACCGCCGTTGAGGACAGCAAGGGGCTGAGCCGCAAGTTCAGCTCCATCGTGAAGAAGAAAGGCGACATCGCCTCGGATTCCGACCTTCTGAAATACAATGCGGATCTTCTCATCTGCAACCGCAACAACCATAAGCAGATAGTGGCCGGGCTGACCTGGCTTGAGACCGGGCTTCTGCGTGAGACCCTGATTGCTCTCCCGGGACTGACCCTCTACGCCGGAGCCGGGGAAAAGGAGTTCGAGGAGATACTCGACAACCTCATCGCCGACAATCAGGAGCGGCTTTTCCGCCGTACGACCCAGATCGAGGCTCCGCTTCGCGTCGCCGACGTTCTCCAGCAGTACATCCGCTTCGGGGCTGACCCGAAGAAGGTCTGGAAGAAATACGGAGAGACCGTCAAAGGGATAATCGGAAGCTATCTTCCGGGCTGCCGCGAGGAGGTCGCCCTGCACCCGAACGGGCTGCTCTGGGCGCAGAAATGGCGCACGGCCCTTTCATGGATGAACGCCTACATCGACGGGATTCCGGTCACAGAGCGCGCCGGCTATCAGGTGGAGACCAATGCGTTCTGGTACGACTCCGTCTGCTTCGCCCTTGAAATGGAAAGGAAATACGCGCCGAAGAACACCGCCTTCATCGAAAAGTGGAACGGCGTGAAGGAGCTCATCGAGGATAATTTCGAAAAGACATTCTGGATTGAAAGGGGAGGCTATCTCGCGGATTATGTCGATGATTCCGGTCAGAATCCGGCGGTACGCCCCAACCAGCTGTTCGCCGTGGCTTTGGACTGGTCGCCGGTGACTGACGACCACAAGCCGTCCATAATGCAGACCATCTCCAACGAGCTTGTCACAAGCCGGGGAATCCGCACGCTCTCTCCGAGAAACGAAGCCTACAAGGGCGTGTATGAGGGTTCGCAGATTGAACGCGACCTTGCCTACCATCAGGGCTGCGCATGGATAATTCCGCTTGACTACTACATCGCCCAGATGTTCAGGATGGTCGGCCCGTCCTTCTACAAGAGAGCCGAGTATCTCGTCGAGGGATTCTACAGGGACATTTACAAGCACGGCGTGGGAGCTTTCTCCGAACTTTATGACGGAGACCCTCCTCACGAGCCGCACGGCGCGATTTCTTCGGCGTGCAGCACGGCGGCCCTGCTTCATATAGACTGTCTGCTCAATCTTTACCGTCCGCAGACGGAGGAGGCGCAGACCAAAGCGGCAAAGGAGAAATGAGTATGAGAGTTCTGATGTTCGGCTGGGAATTCCCGCCACACATTGCCGGCGGTCTCGGAACCGCCTGCTACGGAATGACAAAGGGGCTTGCGGAGAACGGAGTAGAGGTGCTTTTCGTGATGCCTTCGGCCTCCGGGGACGAGGATCAGTCCGCCGTCCGCATCATAAACGCGAGCGACGTCGCGGTTGACACCGTTTCCGAAAGCGTCGACGAGTTTCTCGGAAAAGTCCGTTTCGTCCATGTGGGGACGAACATGGTGCCCTATGTCTCGCCGGATGACTTCTCCGACATCGTCGAGGAGGAGCGCTCGCGCCAGGTCAAGGACTTCCGCATAACCTACGGGCAGAAATTCCGGTTTTCAGGAAAATACGGCGCCAACCTCATGGAGGAGGTCGCCCGTTACGGGATGGTCGGCGGCACGATTGCGCTTCAGGAAAAAGACGGGTTCGACGTCATCCACGCCCATGACTGGCTCACTTATCTCGCCGGCATCGCCGCCAAACAGCTCACCGGGAAGCCTCTCGTGGTTCATGTCCACGCGACTTCGTTCGACCGTGCGAGCGACGACAACATCGACACCCGCGTCTATGACCTCGAGAAGAAGGGCATGGAGGCGGCCGACCGCGTGATTACCGTGAGCGAACTCACGAGGAACATAGTCATAAACAAATACGGCATAGACCCTTCCAAGGTCGTGACGGTTCACAACGCCGTGGACTTCTCCGGCCGTGCGGGCATCACCGTGCAGAGGGGTGTGAAAGACAAGATTGTCACCTTCCTCGGCCGCGTGACCTACCAGAAGGGCCCGGAATATTTCATCGAGGCCGCCGCCAAGGTTCTCAAACGCTGCGACAACGTGCGTTTCGTGATGGCCGGCAGCGGGGACATGCTCAACAGATGCATCCGCCATGTGGCGCGCCTGGGCATCTCCGACCGATTCCATTTCACCGGCTTCCTCCGTGGGGACGACGTGAGGAAGATGTTCGCGCTGTCGGATGTCTATGTGATGCCGTCAATCTCCGAGCCTTTCGGAATTTCTCCGCTTGAGGCCATGCAGACCAACGTGCCGTCCATCATCTCGAAGCAGTCAGGCTGCGCGGAGGTGCTGAAGTATGCGCTGAAGGTCGATTTCTGGGATGTCGATGCGATGTCCGACGCAATTTACGCCCTTCTGAACTACCCGTCCCTTTCCGATTTCGCGACCCGCTGCGGCTACGACGAGGTGAACGCCCTCAAGT
>CAVFTG010000018.1:0-7396 GCA_963625415.1 Barnesiella intestinihominis | reverse complement strand
ACGGCCGCCGCAGGAAAGATAAAGACGGTCTATGAATCCGTGGTGAAATGATTCGGACGACGAGGATATATATTTGATTATAAAAGAATTATATATATGAAAAAGTCAATTTGTCTGTATTTTCAGGTTCATCAGCCCAACAGGTTGAGACAGTACAGGTTCTTCGACATCGGGAAAAACTCCCACTACTACGACGACTTCACGAACCGCACCATCCTGCAGCGTGTCGCGAAGAAGTGCTATCTTCCGATGAATGAGCTTCTTCTTGAACAGATCAAGGCTTCCAACGGCGAGTTCAGACTGGCGTTTTCGATCACCGGAACGGCTCTCGAGCAGTTCGACCGCTACTGCCCGGAGGTTCTCGACAGTTTCCGCGCATTGGCGGAGACGGGCTGCGTGGAGTTCCTCTCCGAGACCTACTACCACTCGCTCGCCTCACTCGCATCCGAATCCGAGTTCAAACATCAGGTTCTCAAGCACAAGGCCGCCATCGAGCATTATTTCGGAGTCACTCCGACGACCTTCCGCAACACCGAGCTGATTTATTCGGACGACATCGCGGACATGGTGGATTCGCTGGGATTCAAGACCATACTCACGGAGGGCGCAAGACATATCCTCGGATGGCAGAGTCCGAACTTCGTCTATAAATCTACGGCCAAGCACAGCCAGAAGCTGCTTCTGCGCAACTACGGACTCAGCGACGACATCGCTTTCCGTTTCTCCGACAGGAATTGGGAGAACTGGCCGGTGACTGCGGAGAAATTCGTAGGCTGGCTCAAGGCCGGCGACGGTGAAATCACCAATCTTTTCATGGACTACGAGACTTTCGGCGAACATCAGGCCGCGTCTTCGGGAATATTCGACTTCATGAAATGTCTTCCTGCGGCAGTCATGGCCGACGGCGGGTTTGAGTTCGTGACCCCTTCAAGGGCGGCGAAGAAACACAAGGCCGCGGCCGTCCTCGACATTCCGGACGCGATTTCATGGGCGGACGAGGAGCGCGACACCTCCGCATGGCTCGGAAACGAACTTCAGAACGAGGCGTTCAGGAAACTCTATTCGCTTTCCGAGAAACTCTCCCTGCTGAACGACACCGAACTCTGGGGGGATTTCGGACATCTTCAGGAGAGCGACCATTTCTACTACATGTGCACGAAATATTTCTCCGACGGAGCCGTGCACAAGTATTTCAACCCGTATGACACGCCTTACGAGGCATTCATCAACTACATGAACGTACTGAGTGACTTCATCCTTCGTGTGGACACGGAAATGTCTTCCCGCAACGCATGAGATAACAACATATTCTAAATGGAAATAAATCAGTTGAAACCCGACTACCTGTTTGAAGTCAGCTGGGAAGTCTGCAACAAGGTGGGCGGAATATACACGGTCATAGCGACCAAGGCCCTTAATCTCAAGGCCGAGTACAGGCGGCATCACATTCTCATCGGCCCGGACGTGTGGATGCACACCGCGAGCAATCCGGATTTCATCGAGGATCCGCTTCTTTTCAAGTCATGGAGAACCGCCGCTGCGGCCGAAGGTCTGCGCGTGCGTGTGGGGAAATGGAACGTCCCCGGGCAGCCTATCGCCATACTCGTGGATTTCAAGCAGTTCATCACTTCGCAGAATGAAATTCTGACCGAGTACTGGAAGCGTTTCGGCGTCGATTCCCTCACGGGGAACTGGGACTACAAGGAGTCGGCTCTTTTCGGCTATGCCGCCGGGAAGGTCATAGAGAGTTTCTACAAGTACAATCTCTTCCCTTCGGACAAGGTTGTGGCGCAGTTCCACGAATGGATGACCGGAGCGGGACTCCTTTACATAAAGGGTACCGGACTTCCGATTGCGACGGTCTTCACGACCCATGCGACGGTCATCGGTCGCTGCATCGCCGGCAACAACCTGCCGCTCTACGATGCGCTCGACAGTTATGACGCTGATGCCAAGGCGAGGGAGTTCAATGTGATAGCCCGTCATTCGCTTGAAAAGATTTCGGCGCGGAACGCGGACGTGTTCACAACCGTCAGCGAAATCACGGCGGAGGAATGCCGCAAATTCCTCGGACGCGCGGTGGATGTGGTGACTCCGAACGGATTCGAGCCGAGTTTCACGCCTTCCGAGCAGGAATACCCCGAAAAGAGGAAGGCGGCGCGGGCGAAACTCGTTTCCGTGGCTTCCGCGATGTCGGGGATTGAGGTCCGCGAAGACGCCGTGCTCATGTGCATAGGCGGGCGCTACGAATGGAAGAACAAGGGTATAGACGTTTTCATAGACTCTCTTGACAGACTGAACCGTTCCGACTACAGCGGGCGCGACATCCAGGCGTTCATAATGATACCTTCGGGACACCACGGAGTCGACAAGGAACTTGCCGCCAAACTCGGCGGCGCTCCGTCGTCATACACGACCCAGGTTTCGCACTGTCTGATGAATCCGGAATACGACGCCATATCCCATCGTCTCGCGGAACTCGGACTCGACAATTCGGAGCGGACGAAGGTGAAGGTCTATTTCATTCCGTCCTATCTGAACGGAAACGACGGGATATTCGACATGTCCTACTATGACCTTCTGAACGGGATGGATCTCGCGGTGTTCCCGTCATATTACGAGCCTTGGGGATACACCCCTCTGGAGTCCCTCGCGTTCAAGGTCCCGACTCTCACGACATCGCTCGCGGGCTTCGGACTATGGGTCCGCGGACACTACGGGAAGCAGCATCCGGGCATCACCGTCGTCACGAGAAACGACTCGAACTACAACAATGTCGTCGAGGAGACGGTGGGAAGAATCCGCGAAATCGCCTCTCTCACAGACGAAAGCCGTGCGGAATATATGGAAAACGCGAAGGACGTTTCGGACATCGCGCTATGGGACAACAATATAGTATATTACAAGGAAGCCTATTCACGGGCGTTGAACAAAGTCATATCAGAAAAAGGAGCATTCCCGGAATTCAGGGATGAGAAACCAATGGAATACAAGAAGAACGAAATGAATCAGCCGTCATGGAGCAGCGTGTTCGTGTCAAGACATCTGCCTGAATCTCTCAAGGATCTGGAGATTCTGTCGAAGAATCTGTGGTGGTGCTGGAACGAATCGGCGAAAAATCTTTTCAAGTCCATAGACCCGAAAACATGGAAAGCCTGCGGAGAAAATCCGATTGCGCTGCTGGACCGCGTGAGTCTCAGGAAGTTCAAGAAACTGAGCACTGACGTGGAGTTCCTCGGCCAGCTCAAGGCGGTGAAGGACGAATTTGACGGATATATGGCTCTGAAGGCTCAGCGGACCGACCCTTCCGTGGCATATTTCTGCATGGAATACGGTCTGGACACGTCGCTGAAGATTTACTCCGGCGGTCTCGGAATCCTTGCCGGAGACTATCTCAAGGAGACTTCTGACATGAACGTGAACCTCGTTGCGGTCGGACTTTTCTACCGCTACGGCTATTTCACCCAGATTCTCTCCGCCCAGGGGGCGCAGGTCTCCAAGTACGACGCGCAGGATTTCATGAAGACTCCTGCGGAGCCTGTCCGCGACAAGGACGGCAATTGGGTGACGATACGCATCGCCTTCCCGGGGCGCAACATCAACGCCCGCCTGTGGCTCGTCAATGTCGGAAGGACTGAGCTTTACCTGCTCGATACGGACTATGAGGACAATCTTCAGGAGGACAGGGAGGTGACCTACCACCTCTACGGCGGTGACTGGGAGAACCGCCTCAAGCAGGAGCTTCTCCTCGGAGTCGGCGGAATACGCGCCCTGCGCAAGCTCGGCTACTGGCCGCAGGTCTATCACTGCAACGAGGGGCATGCCGCTTTCATCGGGCTTGAACGGCTCCGTGAATACATCGAGAAACAGAACCTCAGTTTCGGCGAGGCCATGGAGGTCATCCGCTCGTCGTCCCTCTACACCACGCACACTCCTGTTCCGGCGGGTCATGACGCGTTCGACGAGGGGCTTCTTCGCAAATATATCGGCCACTATCCCGCACGTCTCAAGATTGACTGGGAGACCCTCATGGGACTGGGCAAGCTGAACGGCGCCGACCAGAACGAGAAATTCTCCATGAGCAACCTCGCTGCGAACATCTCCCAGGAGGTGAACGGCGTTTCGTGGCTGCACGGCAAGGTGAGCCAGGAGATTTTCGCTCCGATGTATCCGGGCTATCTGCCTGAGGAACTGCATGTAAGCTATGTCACCAACGGCGTGCACTACCCGACATGGACGGCTCCGGCATGGAAGGAAATCCACTCCAAGGTGTTCGGGGCGGAGTTCGGAACGCACCACTACGACAAGAACTGTTTCGAGGGCATCTATCAGATTCCCGACGAGACCGTCTGGTCTGTACGCACTGAACTGCGCAAGAAGCTCATCGCCGAGGTGAAGGAGCGTCTTTCTGACCCGACTGCGGCGAACCACTACTCTCCGCGCCAGATTGTGACAATCAAGGACACCCTGCGCGACGATGTGCTGACCATAGGCTTCGCCCGCCGTTTCGCCACCTACAAGCGTGCGCACCTCCTCTTCCGCGACCTCGACCGTCTCGACGAGATTGTGAACAATCCTTCGCGTCCCGTACAGTTCCTCTTCGCAGGCAAGGCGCATCCCGCCGACAAGGCCGGACAGGATCTCATAAAGATGATTGTCGACATCTCCAAGCAGGACCGTTTCATCGGGAAAATCGTTTTTGTCCCGAACTATGACATCACTCTCGCGAAGTATCTCGTGCAGGGAGTTGACGTGTGGATGAACAACCCGACCCGTCCGCTCGAGGCCTCCGGAACATCCGGAGAAAAGGCCGCGATGAACGGAGTGATGCATTTCTCGGTGCTTGACGGATGGTGGGTCGAGGGCTACAAGCCGGGCTGCGGATGGGCGCTGCCTATGGAGCGCACCTACGATGACCAGAACTATCAGGACGAACTTGACGCGGCGACGATTTACACGATTATAGAGAACGAAATAGCCCCGACATTCTACCACCAGGATCCTTCGACCGGACGCTCCGCCTCATGGATCGAGTTCGTGAAGAACACCGTGGCCCAGGTCGCATGCAATTTTACCACGAACAGGATGCTCACGGACTATGTGAACCAGTACTATAACCCTCAGTCCGCACGCTACGAGTCCCTCATCGCCGACGACTACAAGGTGGCGCGGGAAATCGCCTCATGGAAGAAGCACATGCGCCGCGCATGGGGGCGGGTCGAGGTTGTCTCCGTCAACAAGCCTGACAGTGCGGCCGGGAATGTCTCCATCGGACACGAATACAAGGCTGACGCGGTTCTCAACATCGGGGAGCTTGACCCGTCGGAGGTCGGAGTGGAATTCCTTTTCGCGAGCCAGGATGCCAAGAACAGGATGCACATAGTGGAGAAGTGCGAGTGCGTTCCCGTCGAGGTGAACGACGGCATCGTGAAATACGAGACTTCGATTCTTCCGGAGACCACGGGAGTCTACCAGGTTGCGGGCAGAATCTACGCGAAGAACCCGCTTCTGCCTCACAGGCAGGACTTTGAACTTGTGAGATGGCTGTAGTCGCCACCGGATTCTTTGACGGAGTCCATCTCGGTCACCGGGCGGTGGTGGGGCGGCTTGTTCAGGCCGCACGGGAGCGCGGGACGGATTCCGTGATTGTCACTTTCAGTCCGCATCCCCGTGCGGTGCTCCAGCAGGACGCTCCGGGGCTGCGGCTGCTTACATCTTTCTCGGAAAAGCGGGAACTGCTCCTGTCCCTCGGGGTCGACAGGGTGGAGGTGATACGGTTCAACCGGGAGTTCGCCTCGCTGACGGCGGAGCAGTATGTCCGCGACCATCTCGTCGGGCGTTTCGGCTGCACGGCGATGGTCTTCGGCTACGACAACAGGGTCGGCTCCGACGGGGCTGACATCGGGGCGGTGAGGGGAATCGCCTCGCGTCTCGGTGTGGAGCTGATTCCCTGCGCGGCTCTCGGCGACATAAGCTCGACAAAAATCCGGAAAGCCCTCTCTGAGGGCGACGTGGAGGCCGCCTCGGCGATGCTCGGCTACGGCTATTTCCTTAACGGCGTGGTGGTTTCGGGCAACCGCATCGGCCGCACGCTCGGTTTCCCGACGGCGAACATGCAGCTCTATGAGCCTCTGAAGCTCATCCCGGCGAACGGAGTGTATCTGGTGAAGGTCGAGTTCCCGGAATCCGGCGACGACGCCGTTTCTTCCGAAGAACTCATGGATTCGGAACAAAGGCCTCAGCGGCATCCCGCCGGAGCGCTTTATGGTATGTGCAACATAGGTTCCCGCCCGACGGTGAATCCAGGTTCGGACATAACGGTGGAGACCAACATCTTCGATTTCAACGAGGACATCTACGGACTTCCTCTCCGCATCACCTTCCTCAAACGTCTCCGTTCAGAGGTCCGTTTCTCCTCCAAAGAGACTCTCCGCGACCAGCTTGTCCGCGACCGCGCCGCCTGCCTGTCCCTTCTCAGCGGCCTTTCACCGCGTTCTTACTGACGGGCGCTTTCTTGCTGAAGCTGACGATGACCACTCCGGCCATGCAGGCGAGGGCGGCGACGGCTTTCTGCCAGGTCATCGTGTCCATGCCTATGCAGATGCTGATTGTGGTGGCGATTATCGGCTGGCAGTAGTTGTACATGCTGACGAGGGTCGGGCGGATGTTCTTCTGACCGATTGGGAGCATGAAATAGGAGATGAACGTCGCGCCGAGGACGAGCACGGCGAGGTCGGCTCCGAGACGGCCGTTGAACTGGCTCCAGTCAAAGGCGACGAGTTCCTTGGCGGAGAACGGCACGGTCATGAGCGCGGTGAAGAGGAAAATCCACTTCATGAACGTCACGGCCGAGTACTTCTGAATCAGCGGGCGGAAGATTCCGAGGTAGAGCGCGAAGAAGATGCCGTTGAAAATCATCAGCACTATGCCTGTCAGGGAGTTGCTCGTCGCCCCGGATGCGCTTCCCGTACTGTTGAGAATCAGGAAGACTATCCCGAAGAAACTCAGCAGCACTCCGCCGGCCTTCTTGAGCGTAATCGGCTCCTTGACCGCGACGGCGGCGATGAACATCGTGTAAATCGGCGTGAGCGCGCTCAGAATCGAGCAGGTCATCGGGGTGATCTGCGGCAGGGCTGTGAGGAAAGTCATCTGCGTCCCGAGAAATCCGAGGCATGAGGCGATGAATATCTTCACATAGTCCCCTTTATCCACCTTCTCTTTCGGGCAGAACAGCGAGACAATCCAGAAGAGGATTCCCGCGCCGAGCGCCCTGATGCTGAAAAGCCCGACGGGCGAGAGCAGGTGACTCCCGGTCAAATCCTTGCAGGTCACCACGTTTATTCCGAAAATCGTGTAAGTCGTAAGGCATGCCAGATGCCCCAGCAATTCTTTCTTG
>CAVFTG010000017.1:18175-18805 GCA_963625415.1 Barnesiella intestinihominis | reverse complement strand
GTGTTCGTGCAGCATGTCGGGACGAAGATCGGCGACCTTGTCTGGGCGAATGCTAACGTTGACGAGCCTGACACTTTCGGAAAGAACTGTCAGGTCCGCGGCAAACTCTACCAGTGGAACTCCAAGGCGGGCTATCCGTCCTACTCCGCAAATGACCACGGAGATCCGGATAAGGTTGTTCCGGGATTTACAGGCGGAGAGGTGGATTCCTGCTCGGAAACTTGGGTCGAGGAAAACGATCCTTGCCCTGACGGATGGAGAGTGCCGACATGGGATGAGGTCAAGACGCTCATCGGTTCTGACCTTTCGACCCCTACGTTCTGGTTCGATTACTGGATGAATAACGGAATGGAGGTCGCAGGCGCGTATGTCGGTCTCGACAGGGAAGTGATGAAAGCCGAGTGCGGCCCGGGACATCTGAACGGCGCGATATTCATCCCGCAGGCCGGAATGATTAACCGTGACAACTGCAAGCAGGTGAACTGGTGGTCGGTCGTTCTCTGGACCTCCACCAATGTGGGTCAGACTTGGGATATGCACGGTATCTGGCTTGACGGCAACAATAATTGCGGTGTCACAGAATGGTACGGAAGCATGTCCGGCCTTTCCGTCCGCTGCGTAGCCAAGAAA
>CAVFTG010000017.1:0-18165 GCA_963625415.1 Barnesiella intestinihominis | reverse complement strand
GGCTTCGACCGGCGGCGGTCTGTCGTCGGGTTGGGGAGATTTTGGTACTCTTGGCGGAGGAAGAGAATAAAACTACATGATAACCAATTAAGTTCCTAAAGGTGTCGGTTGTAAACCGCATTTTTCTCACAAAAGTGTCGGTTCTATCCGACACTTTTTATATATTTGCGGAAAATCAATGAATTATGGATTCTCTTTTTCTGAAGCACGACCGTTATTACGCCGGGACATCGACTGAAATTGTCAGAGAATGTATCAATGAAATAGACTGGGATGCCCGTCTGATTTCCATTCAGGGGCCCAAAGGTGTCGGGAAGTCAACCCTGATCAGGCAGTTCATCAAGCTCAATTATCCGCCGCATTCAGGAAAGGTGCTGTATTGTTCTATGGATTCCCTGTATTTCAGCACCCACAGCATCAGCGAACTTGTCGAACGCTTTGTCTCAATGGGAGGAGAGCGGCTGTTCCTTGATGAGATTCATAAATATCCGGGTCCTTGGAGCACGGAACTGAAGGAGATTTATGATTTGTATCCCCATCTGCAGATTGTCATCAGCGGGTCGTCGCTGCTCAAGATATTGAATTCTGAGGCGGACTTGTCCAGAAGATGCGTCAGATACGACATACAGGGACTCTCATTCCGTGAATATCTGAGGTTCTATCACGGTATGGACTTCCCCAAAGCCACGCTCGAATCCATTCTGGCTTCTCCGTTTGAACTGGCGGATTCCGTGATTTCAAAGTGTCATCCGCTGGAATATTTCAAGGATTACCTCAGGCACGGGTATTATCCTTTTTATCTTGAGGGGTCGAAGTCTTATTGCGCAAGGATAGAACAGGCGGTCTATTACACCCTTGAAGTTGAATTGCCGGAACTCCGTCTCGTGGACATCCCCGGGGTGATAAAGCTCAAGAAGCTTATGGACATAATCTCCAATCAGGTTCCTTTTGAACTGGATGCCAGCAAGCTCTCGCGGGCGGTGGGTGCCACGAGGGAAACGGTGGTTCTGTACCTGCATCACCTCGGCCGGGCGAAGATGCTGAACCTCCTGTTTTCAGGGTCAAAGGACTATGCGAAACTTGCCCGTCCGGACAAGCTGTATCTTGAGAATACGAATATGCTCTATACGCTGTGCAGCGGCAGCCCGGAAATCGGGACAGTGCGTGAGACATTCGCGGTAAATCATTTCTCCCCCGGCCATAAAGTGGAATATGGCAAGGAAAAGGGTGATTTCAAGGTTGACGGGAAATACACATTTGAAGTGGGCGGAGCGGACAAGGGATTTTCCCAGATAGCCGGAGTGAAAGAATCCTATGTCCTTGCAGATGACACCGAGTCACCGTCCGGAAGGAAAATTCCTCTCTGGATGCTGGGCTTCATCTATTGACAATAGATTGCCATTTGCAGAGTTATGAAAATTTTACCGGAAAAAGACTTGTTTTTGACGATAGTTATGGATATCTTTGCGCAAACGATTGCGCCTTTGGCTGCGCGTCCCCGTGCGGGGCTTGTGTCTCCTTCCGGGATTTGATGCGAAACGATATGTTTCAGCCGCCGCGCACATTATGGAATAACACAAAAATCTGATACTATGTTCATTGCAAACAGTCAATTTCTGGCGGTCATCCTCTGTTTCATCACTATGCTCTGCTGGGGCTCGTGGGGAAACACGCAGAAAATGGCCGCGAAGAGCTGGAGATACGAGCTCTTCTACTGGGACTATGTGATAGGAATGGTCCTCTTCTCCCTCATTCTCGCCTTCACCCTCGGCTCCATAGGCTCGGAAGGACGGCATTTCATCGACGACCTTGCGCAGGCGGACATCGACAGCATCGCGTGGATTCTTCTCGGGGCGGTGGTCTTCAACGTCTCCAACATCCTTCTCTCGGCCTCGACCTCAAAGGCGGGGATGTCTGTCGCCTTCCCTCTCGGAGTCGGACTCGCGCTCGTAATCGGGGTCGTCAACAACCTCGTCTTCCATCCGAAACCATCGACGAACGTGCCTCTGCTGCTTGTCGGGGTCGCTCTCGTCGTCGTTGCGATTATCTGCAACGGGGTCGCTTCCGGCAAGGTGGACAAGTCGGAGAGAGACCCGAAAGAGAACCGTATGGGGCTGATTTACGCCGTTCTCGCCGGAGTGATAATGTCATTCTTCTCCGCTCTGGTCTATAACGGAATCGACATCGAAGACATCCACAACCCCGCTCAGGGGATGCTCACCCCATATTCCGGAACGGTGATTTTCGCTCTCGGAGTCCTCATCAGCAACTTCCTCTTCAACTGCGTGTTCACGCTCAACGACTCCACGAAGCCGGGAGTGAGGTTCGCGGACTATTTCAAGGGTGACGCGAAGACCCACTGCGTCGGAATGCTCGGAGGCGCAATCTGGTGTCTCGGTACGGGACTCAACTATGTCTCAGCCGGCACTGCCGGAGCGGCCGTAAGCTATGCCCTCGGTCAGGGCGCGCCGCTCATCGCCGCAATCTGGGGCGTGTTCATCTGGAAGGAGTTCAAGGGCGCGAAGAAGAGCGTGAACTGGCTTCTTGCGTTGATGTTCATTCTCTTTATTGCCGGGCTGGGCATCATCATCGCTTCGGGAAACTGATTGAGATTGCCCCCAAAGGCGAATTGCTGCGTTATGCTCCTTGTTAAAATCCTCACAACCTCAAGGTTGCTGCGGTTTTAACTGCGTCGGAAGCCTTGCACTTCATCCTTTGGGGGCAATCTCTGACATAATAATACAATATTGACAATATGAAGAAAATAATCTTTTCCGCACTGGCCTTTCTGGCGGTGCTCTCGTGCTCGACGCCGCATCCGCAGGCGGTGATTTTTGACACGGATATGGGAAACGACGTGGATGACGCGCTGGCTCTGGCTATGCTCTACCGCTACTCCGACGAGGGGAAGGCCAAGGTTCTGGGCATAATGGTCAACAAGAACGACGCTGCGTCCGCCGAATACATAGACATCGTAAGCACCTATTACGGCTACGGTGACACCCCGATCGGGGTCGCCGTGAAGCCTGTGGACACGAGCGCGGACGGAGTGAACCTGAACGGGATGAACTTCGTGACCGCAGTGTCCAAGATGGACTTCCCGCGCACGGTCAAGGACTTTTCGGCTCTTCCGTCAGCAGTGGAACTTTACCGCCGTCTGCTTGCCGCGCAGCCGGACCATTCCGTGACCATAATCTCAGTCGGGTTCTCGACCAACCTCGCGGCTCTGCTCGATTCCCCGGCGGACGACATCTCGCCGCTGACGGGCAGGGAGCTGATTGAGAAAAAGGTCAAGTGCGTCTCGGCTATGGCCGGCAATTTCCGCAAGGATGGCGAAGGCAGGTTTGCCGAGTACAATGTCGTGAGGGACATCCCGTCCGCGAGAAAGTTCTTCGCCGAGTGCCCTGTCAGCATCGTCGTGTCACCGTTCGAACTTGGCGACGAGCTGCATTTCCCTGCGGCGGAAGTCGAGAAGAATTTCGGATATGACGGTCCGAACCCTGTCGCCGAGGCTTACAAGGCCTATCTCCCGATGCCTTTCGACCGCCCGATCTGGGATCTCACATCAGTTCTCTACGGCATCGAGGGCAACCGCTACTTCCGCCAGAGCGGACTCGGCACGGTGGAAATCGATGAAAACGGTTTCTCGACCTTCCACGCCCATCCGTCCGGTCGGGACATCATTCTCGCCGTCGAGAAAGTCAGACATCAGGAAGTCATCGACCGCTGCGTTCAGCTGATACGCACGAAGTAGAAAAAAGCCTCACAACCGACAAGATTGTGAGGCTTTTTTAATCAATACACCTTACAAGTTCTCCCTCTCTATATCCTTAAAGTACTTATAGGTGTCGAGCATCAGACAGCCAGCAGCAAGCTCGTCGCAGACGATGATGCCGTGGCGGTGGTTTTGGAGCGCCGAGAGAGTGCAGGTGTGGGAATAAGCCCCCTCGATGGCCTGCTGCACGGCGCGCGCTTTCTTGTGTCCGAACGCGAGCACGAGCACTTCCTTGGAGTCCATAACCGTTCCGACCCCGACAGTCAGGGCGAGCGCCGGAACATTGCTGATGTCGCCGTCGAAGAAGCGGGCGTTGACAACCCTCGTGTCGTAGGTGAGGGTCTTCACGCGCGTACGGGAAACGAGTGAGGAAAACGGCTCGTTGAAAGCGAGATGCCCGTCCTCGCCGACTCCGCCCATGAAGAGGTCGATTCCGCCGGCCGCCTTGATGCGCTCTTCATATGCGGCGCACTCAGCCTCAAGGTCGGGCGCGTTGCCGTTGAGGATATTGATGTTCTCCTTCGGCACATCCACATGGTCGAAGAAATTGTGCGCCATGAAGCTGTGGTAGCTCTCCGGGTGTGACTCCGGAAGCCCGACATATTCGTCCATATTGAACGTAATCACATTCTTGAACGAAACCTCTCCGGCCTTGTTGAGGCGGATAAGTTCCTTGTAAGTTCCAATCGGGGTCGAACCGGTCGGCAGACCCAGCACGAAAGGCTTGTCGGTCAAGGCTGCCTTAGCCTTAATCCGCGAAACGATGTACCGCGCAGCCCAAACTGCACCCTGCGCATCCGTATTTTCAATAATCACTCTCATATTCTCATTTTTTTTTGTTTATTCATTCTTTTACCTCAGCAATTCACTTCAGCGATTCATTTCAGCAATTCGCTTCAGCGATTCACTTCAGCAATTCATTGTGATAATCCGCCGGGAGTTTTGGCCGCATAAGGAGATGGAGTGCAAGGCGCACGGCGAAGATAAAACCGCAGCAACCTGATGGTTGTGAGGATTTTATCAAACCGCGCAACGCGGCAATCCGCTCCTTTGGCGGCCAAAACATCAAAACAATTTAACAAAAACCTCAATAGCCTGATACTCCGCCATTCCCATCTCGTCATAAAGCCGTGCGGTGTTCTGAGTCCGCTCCTCGGCTCTCTGCCAGAACTCGCGGCTGTCCTCGCCCGGGAACGGCACGATGTCCTTCTGGCTGAGATGCCTGTAAATCGCGTGTCTCTTCTTGATGAGTTCGTCCGGACTGAGCGGAACCGCCATATCCACGCGGCCGAGCTCCCACTCCATCCACGCGCCCCTGTAAAGCCATACGTGGCATTTTCCAAGCCATTCCTCACCCTTGCACTGATGCAGCGCCTCAAGCACGGCCTCGGTGCAGACCCTGTGCGTCCCGTGCGGGTCGGCGAGGTCGCCGGCGACATAAATCTGATCCGGCTGCACCTTGTGGAGCAGGTCGAGGATGATGTCGATGTCCTTCTGCGTCCTCTCGCCCTTCTTGATTCCTCCCGTCTCGTAGAACGGAAGGTTGAGGAAATGCGCGTTCGTGTCGGCGTTCAGGCCGAAGGAGCGCACTGCGGCGCGCGCCTCGGAACGTCGTATGGCCGCCTTGATGTCCAGAAGTTCGCGCGGCTCGGGTTCGCCCGGACGCTTCGTGGCTATGATTGCCTTCACCTTGTCGAAATCGTCTCCGTAGCCGAGCTCGTGGATTGCATCCATATGCTGGAGAACCACGTCGTCGTGAACGGCCACATTGCCCGATGTCTCATAGGCCACGTGCACATCGTGTCCCTGCTGCACGAGACGGATGAATGTGCCTCCCATCGAAATCACGTCGTCGTCCGGATGCGGGGAGAATATGAGCACCTTTTTCGGGAACGGGGTCGAAGCCACGGGCCTTGTGCTGTCGTCCGCATTCGGTTTTCCGCCCGGCCAGCCCGTAATCGTGTGCTGGAGGTCGTTGAATACGTCTATGTTAATCTTGTCGTAAGGCCCTTTCAATTCAAGCAGTTCGCCGAGGGAATTGTCGAGATAGTCCTTGTGGGTGAGCTTCAGAATCGGTTTATGAACCTGCTGGCAGAGCCACACGACAGCCTTTCTGATGAATTTCGGAGTCCAGTCGCAAGGGCCTACGAGCCACGGTGCCACGAAGCGCGTGAGGTCGGAGGAAGAGTTGGCATCGGTGTAGAAGGTGACATTGTCGTGCATCTGAAGCAGCGAAGCCGGATAGGATTTGTCCATATCGCATTCGACGATGTTCTTCACGGCCGCGGCCTTGTCCTCGCCCCATGCCATGAGGATGATTTTTTTCGCCGAGAGCATCGTGCTTATGCCCATTGTGATGGCCGTGCGCGGAGTGAGATCCACATTTCCCTTGAAGTTCTTCGCCTGACGGTTGCGCGACTTGTAGCCGAGCAGGACGATTCTTGTGCGGCTCTTTTCCGATGAACCCGCCTCGTTGAATCCAATCTGTCCGTGCTCGCCGATGCCCATCACAAGCAGGTCGAGATTCCTTGCAATCTTGTCATATCCGCTGCAATACTCCCCGACCTTGTCCCGTTCCACCGTTCCGTCCGGGAAATGGATATTCTTCTCCTGAAAATCAGCAAGGTCAATAAGTTCTTGATGCAGAACGGCATTGCGGCTGGTCTTCTCGATTCCGTTGCACGGATAATACTCGTCTATGCTGAAGACTTCCACATCCTTGAAAGAAACAAGCCCCTTGGCATACCTTTCCGCCAGAATCTTGTAAAGCGTCCTCGGGGAAGAACCGGTGCTCAGCCCGAGTCTGAACCGGCCTCCGTTCTCCTTGATGGAACCGACAATCACATCCGCGATAGCCTCGCTCGCATCAGTTTGTTCTTCAAATACTTTCGTCGGAATTTTTTCGTAACTGTGGAGTACGTCGTCCGGAATGCTCTCGGAAATCAGTCCCCCGTCTTTCGGAAGAGAAAAGTGTGGCATATTAAAAATATTTTTTAATGAGCCGCAAAAATACGAAATATTGAGCAATCATTATCCCTGTTTTTTACGAAATTATATATCATATCAAGAGCAGAGGTCTTGAATTTTTTCGGTTTTCCTGCGAAAATGAAATAATCCTCAAAGAGCATATTCCTCCAAAACAAGGATTAAGACCGAAATGGGGCGAAAATTGGTAAAAAAGTCCGAATTTCGCCCTGTTTCGCATAAAATCATTATATTTGCGCAAATGTCAGAAACGATGGAAATAATTGGACGCAAGCAGGAAATAGGTCGTATGGAACGGTTCTGCCAATCGGGCAGACCCGAATTCATTGCATTGTATGGGCGAAGAAGAGTCGGCAAGACCTACCTTGTCGAGCAGCTCTATGGAAATCGATTCTCTTTTTCCGTGACAGGCATCATTGGCGGAAAGAGGAAAGACCAGAAAACGGTATTTATGAATTCCTTGAGACGGTCCGGATATGAGGGGGCGGAATTCAAGACTTGGTATGAGGCATTCGGAATTTTGAAAACGGTTCTTGACGGAAAAATCCGTGGGACAGAGCGCTGCATCCTATTCTTTGATGAACTTCCCTGTTTTGATACAGCGAGAGCCGGTTTTGTTAAGGCATTCGGGGATTTCTGGAACGACTGGTGTCTCAGGCATCCGGAAGTGATGCTCATCGTATGCGGAAGCGCGACGACATGGATGATCAAGAACATCATCGACAGTCACGGAGGGCTTCATAACCGCATAACCCACGAAATGCATATTCACCCGTTCTCCTTGGGCGAAACGGAGCAATATCTCCTTTCCAACGGAATAGAGTGGGACAGACTTTCTGTCATTCAGATATATTCGGTTTTGGGAGGAATTCCATACTATCTCGGTCTGATTGACAAGGGCGACAGCTCGGCAATGGCGGTTGACAGGCTTTTCTTCGGCAGGGACGCGGAACTGAAGAATGAATACTCCAGACTCTTCAAATCCCTGTTCAATGCACCGGAACCATATATGAAGATTGTAGGAATGTTGAGCAAATGCCGAAAAGGAATGACGCGTGATGAGATCTCCGCAAAAATGTTCCGTAAAGACAACGGACATCTCAGCGAATACCTTGACAATCTTGTCGCCTGTGATTTCCTGAGACTTTATTATGTGAAAGATTCCAAAGGGAAAAAACTGAAAAAGACAGGGGGCATTTACCAGATTACCGATTTCTTCACCATCTTTCACGACACTTTCCTTTCGTCACCGACGACAGATCCGAATTTCTGGAGCAGGAACTTGAATTCCGCCAAAATGAACAACTGGTGCGGTCTTGCTTTCGAACGCATCTGTATGTGTCACATAGAGCAAATCAAGCAGGCGATAGGAATAGGTTCAATAGGTACGGAATACTATAGTTGGAGAAGCCGTCAGGCTGAATCGGGGGCGCAGATTGATATGGTGATAGAACGCGCTGACCGAATGATAAATGTTTGTGAAATGAAGTATTCGGAAGACGAGTATTCAATTCAGAAAGATGAAGATCTGAAGTTGAGAAACAGAGTCGGGGCATTCCGTCGGGAGACTGGAACAAAATATCCCATCCACAAGACAATCGTGACAACTTTCGGTCTGAAACGAAACGCATATTCGGCGGCAATCGATGATGTGGTGACGATGGATGATTTGTTCAAATGACCGAAGCGGGGCGAAAATTGGCAAAAAAGTCCGAATTCCGCCCTATTTCGCGACATTTTTTTTCAGAGTACACGCCATCTTCAAAAAGAACCTTACCAACTTATTTTTTAACGCTCACTAAATTGCTAACTTTGCGGGTTCAGAATATCCGGAAAGTATGACAGAAGAAAAAATCATAGAGGAAATAGCGGCGAAGGAATATGAACATGGTTTCGTGACCGACCTTGAGCAGGAATTTATCCCCAAGGGCCTGAACGAGGACATCATACGGCTGATTTCCGCGAAAAAGGAGGAACCCCGGTGGCTGCTGGACTTCCGTCTTGACGCTTTCCGGAAATGGAGGAAGATGGATGTGCCGAAATGGGGGCATCTGGACATACCGGAGATTGATTTTCAGGACATAATCTATTATGCCGCGCCGAAAAAGGACGGCGACAGACCGAAAGAGATAGACCCCGAACTCGAAAAAACCTTCGACAAACTTGGGATTCCGCTTCAGGAGCGGGAGACTCTCGCAGGAGTGGCCGTGGATGCCGTCTTCGACTCCGTTTCGGTCAAGACGACCTTCCGCGCCGCGCTTCAGGAAAAGGGTATCATCTTCTGTTCATTCTCCGAGGCGGTGCGCGAACATCCTGACCTTGTGCGGAAATACCTCGCCACGGTCGTTCCGTCGGGGGACAACTTCTACGCCGCGCTCAATTCGGCGGTTTTCAGCGACGGGTCGTTCTGCTACATCCCCAAGGGAGTGCGCTGCCCGATGGAGCTCTCCAGCTACTTCCGCATCAACGCGAAAGGCACGGGGCAGTTCGAGCGCACGCTCATCATCGCCGATGAGGGCTCGTATGTGAGCTATATGGAAGGATGCACGGCTCCGATGCGCGACGAGAACCAGCTGCATGCGGCGGTGGTGGAAATCGTTGTGGAGAAGGACGCCGACGTGAAATATTCCACCGTCCAGAACTGGTATCCCGGCGATGCCGATGGACGGGGCGGAATCTTCAACTTCGTGACCAAGAGGGGGATATGCCGGGGGAGCGGAAGCCATCTCTCGTGGACTCAGGTCGAGACCGGTTCGGCGATCACATGGAAATACCCTTCGACCATACTCAAGGGCGACAACTCCTCATCGGAGTTCTACTCGGTCGCCGTCACCAACAATTTCCAACAGGCGGACACGGGCACGAAGATGATACACATCGGCCGCAACACACGCAGCCGCATCGTCAGCAAGGGAATCTCCGCCGGGCACAGCCAGAACAGCTACCGGGGACTCGTCAAGATGCTTCCCGGCGCTGACAACGCGAGGAACTACTCCCAGTGCGACAGCCTCCTGATAGGTTCGCGCTGCGGGGCGCATACGTTCCCGGACATTCAGAACGCGAATCCGACGGCCGTGGTGGAACATGAGGCGACGACATCGAAAATCAGCGAAGACCAGCTTTTCTACTGCAACCAGAGGGGGATAGGCCCGGAAGACGCGGTGGGGCTGATTGTTAACGGTTATGCCAAGGAGGTTCTCGCCAAGCTGCCGATGGAGTTCGCGGTGGAGGCGCAGAAACTTCTTTCAGTGTCGCTTGAAGGGTCTGTAGGGTGATGATGTTTATAGAGAAAAGGCGCTTGAGCGCCGTGCGTAGAACAACGAAGCGTCGGCCTTGTGCGATAGTGTGCACGAAGCACGACTTCCCCCACAAAAGGGGGACGGGAGGGGGATTTTAATAAGGATATAAGATGGATTGGATAAATTATGCATTGTTTACGATAGGCGGCGACCGGACGGTGCTGCTCATCGATCTCATCACCTCGGTGCTGGGGCTGACCTGTGTCTTTCTGGCGGGACGCAACAGCAAGTACAACTTCTGGGTGGGCTATCTCTACACTGCCGCCCTCTTTCTGATGTTCTGGAACAAGCACCTCTACGCCTCCCTTATTCTTCAACCCATATCATTGGGAATCAATGTGCTCGGACATTGGAGGTGGACACATCCGAAGGAGAGTGAGCAGTCGGCGAAAGGCGACGGCGCGCTGAAAGTCTCCATGCTGGACTGGCCGCAGAGGATGGCCGCAATCGTTTCCGTGTTCGTTCTTGCCGGAGTCTGGGGATGGCTGCTGCATCAGCTCGGTACGGTCTGGGCGCCTGACAAGTTCCCCGCCGACCCTGTCCCGTATCTTGACGCCTGCGTGACTGTGCTGATACTCGTGGCCCAGTTCCTCTCCGCCCTCAAGAAATGGGACTGCTGGATTGCCTGGCTGCTCGTGAACATAACCCAGCTGGCTCTGCACATCTCTGTCGGTCACATATTTATGCCTATAGTCTGCGGACTCTATCTCATCAACGGCATAGTTTCGCTGATTTCGTGGATGAAACTTTACCGCAGGAACGCCTGATCGGGGGGGGGATATTCCTTCCTGACAAGATAAAATATTATGAATTAAATATTTACGAATATATATGTCTGATGTCATACTCAAGATAAAGGGTCTGAGGGCCGGAATCGAAGGAAAGGAGATACTCAAGGGCATAGACCTTGAAATCCGGAAAGGGGAGATTCACGCCTTCATGGGGCCGAACGGGGCGGGAAAGAGCACGCTCAGTTCTGTGCTTGCCGGAAAACCGCAATACACGGTCACGGAAGGCACAATCGAATATATGGGGAAGGACTTGCTCGCGATGTCTCCGGAGGAACGTTCATGGGCGGGGATATTCATGTCGTTCCAATATCCGGTGGAGATTCCGGGCGTGAGCATCACCAATTTCATGAAGACTGCAGTCAATTCACGGCGGGAGGCTGCCGGGCTTGAACCGATGAAAGCCGGTGAATTTCTCAAATTGCTCCGCGAGAAGATGGCGTTCGTGCAGATGAGACCCGAATTTGCGAAGAGGGAGGTGAACGTGGGCTTTTCCGGAGGTGAGAAGAAGCGCAACGAAATCTTCCAGATGGCGATGCTTGACCCGGTGCTTTCGATTCTCGACGAGACCGACAGCGGACTGGATGTGGATGCGCTGAAGATTGTGGCGAACGGGGTGAACGCGCTCCGCACTCCGGAGAAGGCTTCAATCATAATCACTCACTATCAGCGTCTTCTGGAATATATCGTGCCCGATGTGGTGCATGTGCTGAAGGACGGCCGCATCGTGAAGACCGCCGGTCGCGAACTCGTGGATTTCATTGAGGAGAACGGCTATGACAAGTTTTAGAGTCTATTTCATCGGGCGCGACACCATCCCCGGGCATATCGCGCTCGGAAGCGGCGAGGAACTCTCCGTCCTGCTTGTCGCCCTTCCGGGAGTGAGCGCACAGGTCAGTCTCCGCGTCGAACTGAACGGCGAAGGTGCGAGGTTCACGCTTGACGGGGTGGGCATATCGTCTTCCGATGAACGAGTAGGAATCAATGTCGAACTTCACCACAATGTTCCGGGATGCTCGTCATCGCAGCTGTTCAAGAATCTTGTCGGAGGCTCTGCGCGGACGGATTTCTACGGGCGGATTGTCGTGGCACGGGATGCGCAGAAGACCGAGGCATATCAGGCCAGCCATAATCTGCTGCTCTCCGATGCGGCGCGGGTGAACACGAAGCCGCAGCTGGAAATCTATGCCGATGACGTGAAATGCTCCCACGGGGCGACGGTCGGGAAGTTGAACGAGGAGGAGCAGTTCTATATGCGTTCTCGGGGGATTTCCCTCGAGGAGGCGCGTTTCCTCCAGATGATTTCCTTCGTCTCCCCCGTCCTCGACATCGTCCCCGACCCGGATGAACGGGAGCGGCTGCGTTCGGAGGTGGAGGCAGCAATCAGGGGTGTTGTCCTGTAAGCTGTCCGCTGTCATATATGCTTTGAACCGTACTCGCTGATGATTGCTTATCCCAATGTCAAGGTGAATTTAGGCCTGAATGTCCTGCGCCGCCGTCCGGACGGCTACCACGACATCGAGACCCTGTTCGTCCCCTATTTCGGGATGACGGATGTGCTGGAGATTGCCCCTTCCGAATCTTTCTCGATTGAAATCACCTCCTCCAAGCCGGGCATTCCGGACTGGAATCCGATGTCCGACCTCTGCGCAAAGGCGTGGAGGCTGATGAACGGCCGTTTCGGCATTCCTCCGGTGGCGATTTCACTGGAAAAGCGCAATCCTGTCGGCGGCGGGCTCGGCGGCGGGTCGTCCGACGGGGCGTTCAGCCTGAAGATGCTGAACGGGATGTTCTCCGTGGGGCTTTCGGAGACGGAACTCGCGGCTCTTGCCGCAGAGCTGGGCAGCGACTGCCCGTTCTTCATCCACAACCGTCCGATGATCGGGGAGGGGAGGGGCGAGATTCTTTCAGATTTCCCGTTGCCGGGGATTGATTTCAGCGGAAGCGGCGCTCCTTCGGGGGCTTCCGTCGCGTGCAGCACTCCTTTGGGGGCTGATGGCTCGTCCAGCATCCCTTCGCGGAACCACGGTGCGTGCGGCTTCCATTCTGGGGGCGACGGCTCGTGCTCCTCTCTTCCGGAAACCCCGTCGTTGGAAAAATCGCCGGCTGACGGGTCGGCAGCCCGGTACAGGCTCGGAGTGATTGCGCTCGACGCAAGTCTCAAGGTGTCGACCGCGCAGGCCTATGGCCGCATCACCCCTTCCGTTCCAGCCGTCGGACTCCGCGATGTGCTTTCCCGGGACATTGCGCAGTGGCGCGGCCTTCTGAAGAACGACTTTGAACCGGTAATCTCCGCCGAGCACCCGCTTGTCCGCGAAACGATAGAGTCCTGCTATGCGGGGGGCTGCGTCTATGCGGCTATGTCTGGCAGCGGGCCTTCGGTCTTCTGCATAGAATCGCTCTGAAGCCCTTCCGGGAGGCTTCCGGTCAGACCGCCTGTGTGAATGTCCGGGAGTTTGTCCGTCATTCCCACTCTATGGTGCGGGAAAAATCCGGATTCACCCTGATCCGCACGCGCAGAGTTTCCTCCGGGAGCAGATCCTCCACATTTTCCGGCCACTCCATCAGGCACAGGCTTTCGCTGTCGAGGTAGTCGTAAAGGCCGATGTCAAGCGCTTCGGAGTTCTTGGCAATACGGTAGAAATCAAAGTGATAGATGGAACTTCCGTCTGAAGTGACATATTCGTTTATTATCGTGAATGTCGGGGAGCAGACCGTCTCCTCCACTCCGAGCCGCCTGCACAGCGCCGTGATGAAGGTCGTCTTTCCCGCTCCCATCGGAGCATAGAACGCTATGAGGCTGTGTTTCCCGATTTTCTCAAGAAATTCCCCGGCCGCACGGTCGATATCCTCAAGGTTTTTTATTTCGACAGACTTCTTGTCCATATCCCTATACTTTCAAAACTGGTGCGTCGCTTTTGCCTCGGCATTTTTCCTCCGCACTTCTGCCGGAGCATTAACCGTCGCAAAGGTAGCGATTTTTGTCCATAAAACGGTAGGCGGCGGCCTCGGACAGATGGAGGACGGAGATGTCACCGCCGCCTTCAAGGTCGGCTATCGTCCTGGCTATGCGGATGATGCGCATACAGGCTCTTGCCGAAAGCCCCATCTTCTCTATCGTCTTTTGCAGAAAGTCAGAACAATTGTCGTCGAGACGGCAGTATTTCTCAATCTGACGGTTGTTCATTGCGGCATTGGTGTGTATCCCTTCTCCGGCGAAACGCTTTCTCTGGATTTCACGCGCCCTTATGACCCTTTCCCTGACGGCGGCGCTGCTCTCCGCCTCGCTCCGGCGCACGAGTTTGACCGCCTCGACCGGATGCAGCCACAGCTGTATGTCTATCCTGTCCATCATCGGCCCGGAAAGGCGTGCGAGGTGGCCGAGCCGCTGTCCGGTCGTGCACCGGCACCTGTTCCCCTCCCCGTAATAGCCGCAGGGGCAGGGGTTGGTCGCCGCCACAAGCATAAAGGAGGCGGGGAATGTTACCTTGCATTTCAGTCTCGAAACCGTTATGGTCTTGTCTTCCAACGGCCCGCGCAGGGCTTCCGTCACTTTTTTCGGAGCTTCGCAGAATTCGTCAACGAACAGCACCCCGTTGTGGGCGAGGGAGATTTCTCCGGGAAGAATGCTGTCTGAACCGCCTCCTATCAGCGCCGGGATGGACGCGCTGTAATGCGGGGAACGGAACGGACGCGAAGTCATCAGCCCCCTGTGCCCGTAAACCCCCGCCACCGAATAGATTTTGCTGGTTTCTATCGACTCCTCCTTTGACATCGGCGGCAGAATCCCTATGAGCGCCTTGGCCAGAGACGATTTGCCCGCCCCCGGCGGCCCGACCATAATTATGTTGTGCCCTCCTGCGGCTGCAATCTCCATCCCGCGCTTGGCCCCTTCCTGTCCCACAATCTGCGCGAAATCCATCACCTCCGGAGCTTTCGTTCCGTCTTGTCCCCCTCCGGCGCATTCTTCCGCCCTGTTTCGGATGAGGCAGCGGCTCATATCCTCCCGCCCCTCCACAATCCTTATCGCCTCAAGCAGGTTCGTTATTCCATAGACCCTGTCAGGGTAGCTGTCTGCGGCATCCTGGGCGGACTCAAGAGGAAGGATGCAGCCTTTCTTGTCCTCCGTGACGCTCATTTCCGCAATCGGCAGCGCTCCCGGCACCGGACGCACCGACCCGTCAAGTCCGAGTTCCCCCATAATTATATAGTCCTCAATCCCGGGGAGTTCCATCTGTCCGGACGCCGCTATGATTCCGAGTGCTATGGGTACATCGTAGCCGCTTCCGTTCTTGTGGATGTCGGCCGGGGCGAGGTTTATGACTATCCTTTTTCCCGGGATTTTGAACCCGAGCGACTGCAGCGCGGTGACCGTCCTCAGGAGGCTTTCCTTGACCGCCGCATCGGCAAGCCCCACGAGGTGAATCCCCAGTCCGGGCGAGATGTCCACCTCGACCGTGACATGCACCGCCTGCACGCCTATACATTTTGCGCTGTGAATGTTTATGAGCATAAGAGTCTGTTTTGAAATCCTTTGAGCCGCCCCGCACTCCTACCGGACTTCAAAGATTGCCGAATAAAAGAGAAAAAACCTATAGAAAAAGAAAAATGTGGTAATTTTGTGCGGAAATTTCTGATTTAAGGGGCTGTCACGAAGTGACTGGGGGTTGAGCAATAAAAGCGGGCCGGATTTGAGAGTTTAATTGGAGAGATAAGTCGAATATATACAATAAGTTAAATACTCGAAAAACTTGAGTTTCTGAATCGTGGGGAGTTTTTTTGAATCAGTGGGGCGGTATTATCTGTTTCTCCGGCAGGTCTTCCGCAAACCGGAAAAGTGGAAACTGTTCTGGAGGCAGTTCGTGCTTGAGTCCGACAAGCTGATTCTCTCGTCAATAGTCATAGTGGGGGTGATTTCGCTGTTTATCGGCGGTGTCCTTGCCATACAGACGGCGTCGAACCTCGAAAACCCTTTCATAGACAAGATGTATGTCGGATATATGGTCCGGGAAAGTCTGATTCTGGAGTTCTGTTCCACTATGGTCGCGCTCATTCTGGCCGGGAAGATGGGTTCCAACATATCTTCCGAACTCGGGAGTATGCGGATTACGGAACAGATTGACGCGATGGATATGATGGGAGTGAACTCCGCAGGTTTCCTCGTTCTTCCGAAACTTGCTTCCGCGACTCTGCTCAGTCCTTTCCTGATGTTGATGAGCCTCGGTCTCGGACTGGTGGGCGGCTGGATTGTGGTGGCAGTGACCGGGATAATTCCCACACCGTCCTATATCACGGGGATAAGGTTCTGTTACAACGGATATTACATCTTCTACAGCTGTTTCAAGATGTCCCTGTTCTGCTTCATCATCTCCTCCGTGGCGGCCTTCAACGGCTACTACGCCCGGGGAGGTTCGCTCGGAGTGGGCAGAGCCGGCACTCACAGCATTGTGGTTTCGAGCATTCTCATCCTGATGTTCGACCTCATCGTCACCCAGCTTATGTTGTACTGATATGTCGTGCCGATATGATAAAAGTTGAACATCTGTACAAAAGTTTCGACGGCGTTGAGGTTCTCAAGGACATCAATGTGGAATATGCCCCGGGGCAGTGCAATATGATCATCGGCGCGAGCGGTTCGGGGAAGACCGTGCTGCTCAAAAGCCTCATCGGGCTGCTTGAACCGGACAGCGGTGACATCCGTTACGGAGACGAGACTCTCACGGAGATGGACTACAGGGAGAAGAAGGCTCTGCGCCAGAGAATCGGAATCCTGTTCCAGGGCAGCGCCCTGTTCGATTTCGCCACGGTAATAGAGAATGTGATGTTCCCTATGCAGTTCTTCACCGACTGGACTCCTGCTATGATGAGGGAAAGGGCGCAGTACTGCCTCGAAAAGGTGAATGTGCTGAATGCCGACGACAAATACCCGAACGAGCTCAGCGGCGGTATGCAGAAGAGGGTGGGCATAGCCCGGGCGATAGCCCTGAATCCCTCCTACCTTTTCTGCGACGAACCGAACTCCGGTCTTGACCCCTACACTTCCATCTTGATTGACAGGCTGATAGGTGATCTGACCAAGGAGTTCAATATGACCACCGTGGTGAACACCCACGATATGAACTCGATACTCGAAATCGGAGACAAAATCGCGTTCATAAGCAGCGGGAGCATTCTCTGGCAGGGCGACCGGCACTCCATCCTCGACACCGACTGTCAGGAACTCAGGAACTTCGTCTGCGCCAACTCCCTTGCGCGCAACATCATCAACGCTCGCGCAGTACAGCGGTGACTATGCCCCTGAACCCCAGAGTGTCAATCTCCCCGTCTTTCCAGAGCAGCGCCCTGCCTCCCTTTTTGGAACTCAGCCCGAGATAGGCTCCGCCGTTCGAGACGCAGACGGCGTCGCCCGTCATCACCGTGTACCCCTCGGGCAGAGTGTCGCGGGCTTCCCCCCGGTACAGCACATCCCGCCCGTCCGCGCTGACCGTTTTTCTGACCCCCGCGACCGAGCCGTCCTCACAGACACGGAATCCGACAGGGATGTCGCTTACGAACCAGAGAAAGACCCGCTCCGTGCCGCAGTAGATGTCCGTGCTCTCTCCTAAAATTTTGCTTTTGCGCACCCAGACTGAAAGAACCGGACTGCTGTTCCCGATTACCGTGCCTGTTCGGAGGCTGCTCCATCTCGACCACGAGTTCTGAAGCACTTCCGTTTCGCCGGTGTCAACGGAATACAGGGCGACATCGTAGCCTTCCGCTCCGTCCGGAAACCGCCCAAGCGCAGTGATTCCTGAAAAAGCCGCTGCGGCTTTTGACGCAGGCTGCCCGGTGGCAGGGTCTTCCGGGAAGGCGAATCCATAGATTCTACCTGCGTCAGCGGGCAGGTTGATTTTGATGTTCTCCCTGCCTGCGACCGCATAATATTCTGGAAGAGGGCCGGCGGTGGAATTGACGGATATGCCGTAGAAAAAGCGTATGTCCCCTTCCGGAGACAGCCCCGCGTTCTGGAAGACATAGCCGTCCAGCCCGAGGAAGAGCGGTTTTCCGTCCGATCTGGAAGAGAATCCGATTCCGCTGCGTGACTCCCCGAGGGTGAGAACCCGTCCGTCTTTTTCGTTCAGCAGAACTATGCGTTCGGCGGAAGGGTAGCGGAACAGTTCAGCCCCGTCGCGGGAGATTACGGTGTGGGTGTCCGTTGACCAGTCAGTGTAGAGATGTCCCCCGACATAGCGGTGCATATCAAGTTCTTCAGAAATGAAGCCGCTCTCCGAAACCGGCACTTTGATGACGGGTTCACCGTCCCTGTAAACGACGAGAT
>CAVFTG010000016.1:0-19033 GCA_963625415.1 Barnesiella intestinihominis | reverse complement strand
CTTATGGATCTTTGGCTCATCTGGATGCTTGCGGCTCTGCTGCTCTTCCTCGTGGAAATCTTTACTCCGGGCTTTGCGGCGGCCTGTCTCTCAATCGGTTGTCTTCTCAGTTGCGTGCTGGCGGCGGTTGCTCCCGAAACTCTCAACTGGCAGATTGGACTTTTTGTCATAGGCTCGCTGCTCTCTTTCATCTTCGTCCGCCCGTTCGCCCTGAAAGTGCTTTCCCGCCGTGCCGAGCGAAGGGGCGGCTACCAGTCCAATATGGAGAGTCTCATCGGGCGTGAGGCCACGGTCATCGAGACCATTCCGGCGGAGGATGTCGGCCGGGTGAAGATTGACGGCGACGAATGGCAGGCGGTGCTTGCGAGGGAGGAGGACAATGAACCCCGGCAGGATGTTCCCGTCGGCGCGAAGGTCATCATCGTCTCCTACGACAGCATAATCCTGACAGTCCGGACGAAGAAGGCGGAGGTCGCGGGATAGGGTATGAATTCGAAAATATGAAACTATAACCCAAAATTTACGGAATATGTTGTCAGCAGGAACAATCGCACTTATCGTGATTGCGGCAATCGTCGTAATCTACATCCTCCGGGGAATAAAAATCATCCCGCAGTCGGAGACCCGCGTCGTGGAGAGGCTCGGAAAGTTTGACAGGGTGCTCAGCCCGGGAATCCAGATAATCTGGCCGATCGTCGACAAGGCCAAGGTGGTGACCTCGCGCAAGATTTCGACATCGGCCTTCGGCGGAGAACCCATCGTGAAGATGACGAATTCGTCGGTCATCGACCTCCGCGAGCAGGTCTATGATTTCCCGAAACAGACGGTGATTACGAAGGACAACGTCAGCACTCAGATAAACGCGCTGCTCTATTTCCAGATTGTGGATGCGAAGAAGTCGGTCTATGAAATCGACAACCTTCCGAACGCAATCGAGAAGCTCACCCAGACGACCCTGCGAAACGTCATCGGCGAACTCGAACTTGACGAGACGCTCACCTCGCGCGACACCATCAACTCGAAGCTCCGCGCCGTGCTCGACGACGCGACGAACAAATGGGGAGTGAAGGTGAACCGCGTCGAACTTCAGGACATAACTCCGCCGGACAGCGTGCGCGAGTCCATGGAGATGCAGATGCAGGCCGAGCGTATGAGACGTGCCGAGATTCTCCGCGCCGAGGGCGAGAAGAAGTCCGCGATTCTCAAGTCGGAGGGTGACAAGGCTTCCGAAATCAACAATGCCGAGGCTGAGAAGACCGCGCAGATTCTCCGCGCCGAGGGTGAGGCCAAGGCCAAGGTGCTGCAGGCCGAGGCCGAGGCGAACGCGATAAGGCTCGTCGCCGAGGCGGTCGCTTCCGCGAAGACCGACCCCGCCGCCTACATGCTGGCGGTCAAGTACATCGACACCCTCAAGGAGATGGTCAGCGGCAAGGACAACAAGACCGTCTATCTGCCTTACGAGGCCTCCAACATGCTCTCCTCCCTTGGCAGCATCAAGGACATTTTTACGGCCGGCTCCAGATAGGAGTCCGACAATTACTTGGAAATCCAGACCATGAAGTCGTCAACCCTTGACCGGGAGACGGCGATTTCGAACGGGACGGGCGGGTTCGGGACAATCTGAAGCCGCCCGTTCGCCTGTTTGACCAGGCTCTGGATGGCTTTCACCGAGATGATGCAGCTGCGGGAGACCCTGAAGAAACTGTCTTCCGGCAGTTCGTCCGCGATGATGTCGAGAGTCGAGTCCACGATAAACTTCCGGCCGTCGAAAGTGTAGAGGAAATTGCTTTTTTCCTCAGAGCAGAAATATGCGATGTCAGCGATGTTCACCGGAACGATGCGGTCGTTCAGGCGGACAATGAACCTTTCTCTGTGCCGGCTCTCGTCGGCTTTCCTGAGAACTGAGCCGAGGTCGGCATGACCGCCGCGCTGAAGCGCCCGGTTCACGGCGCGGTCAAGTTCGGCGGGGCTTATCGGCTTCAGGAGATAATCCAGCGAGCCGGCCTCGAACGCCTTGATGGCGTAGTTGTCATAGGCCGTGGTCATGATGACTTTCGCCTTTATCGGAACCTGCCTGAAAATCTCGAAACAGTCGCCGTCCGAAAGCTCCACATCCATGAATATCACGTCCACGCCCTCGTCATGCACCCATCCTCCGTGCATCCCGGCGCCGTTGGATGAATGTCCGTTCAGCCACTGCACCGTCTCCGCGACAGATGCGGTGCATCCGACGACCTGCATCTGCGGATACCGGCTTTCAAGCATCCTCGCCAGCGCCCTCTGCGCCATCACCTCGTCTTCGACTATCAGAACTTTCATATATTCCCGCGATTATGTAATCTTTGTCTGTTTTCTCAAAAAATCACGCTCCCTTTTTGCGTTTGCCTGCGACAGCCCGCGTGAGCCTGCCGGTCACATCAGCGGAAGCCTCACGACATATTCAGTCTCCGTCTGCCCGACCGAAACTTCTCCGCCGTTGAGGTCGGCGTACTGCTGTCTGATGTATTTCAGCCCCACTCCGGTCGAAGGCGATTTGGATGTCCTCGGAATCAGGTCGTTGCGCACCTCCAGGCCTCCCGGAACCGAACGCAGCCGGATTTTCAGCGGCCGCGTCTCCGACACCGCATTGTGTTTGAACGCGTTCTCCACAAGCATCTGCACCGCACACGGCGGCACCTTCTTCTTCAAGTCCTCCGCGCTGACTTCCTCCTTCATCTCGAAACCTTTCGGAAACCGCGTCTTCATCAGCTCCGCGAACGCCTCGACGAACTCGAGTTCGCCGCTCAGCGGCACAAGCCTCTCCTCCTCGTTGCGGATCATGTAGCGGTACAGCCCGGCCAGCTTGTGGATGAATTCGCTCGCCTCCGGATTCCTCCCTTCCGCCACGAGAGAGTCCAGGACATTCAGCGAGTTGAAAAGGAAATGCGGGTTAACCTGCTGCTTGAGCTTCTCGTAGCGGAACTGCGCGTAGTGGCGTTTCTCCTTTTCTGTCCGCATGGCCTGCTGAATCTCAATCGAATGGTTGGCGAGATATATGATGCAGTAGGCCGAGACTTCCGTGACGAGACAGAGCACGCAGAGCTGGATGAAATCCGCCGATGTCTCCGGCGGGATGACGCTTCCGGGCGAAAGGCAGACGATGTACGCGACCATCTGCGACGTGATGAGGAGAAAGAGTATGAATATGAACCAGAAGCATTTCTTACCCACCTCGCCGATGATTTTCCTCCTGAAGCGGACGAATATGATGTTGATGCAGATGAGGGCAATGATTGCGGCCGAATTCGACAGAATCATGGACAGGATTTCGAGAGTGCTCCACGGATTCCTGCCGGACGAGGAGAACACGAAGACCAGAAGCCGGAGAAGGAAGATGAAGACGAACGCGGATATGAGTGCGCGGGTCTGCGCACGTGTCAATGCCATTGCCTGCGCATCGCCTGTTCCTTCGGAGTCGTGCGCCCTGTGCGAGAACGTCCTCGCGACGGCGGCCGTGCTCCATCCGAGAATGACCGTGGTGAGGAAGGTCACCACCGAACTGACGGCGACGGGATCCTGCATCACTTTCCCGAGCAGCACTCCGCCTTCGGTTCCGATGAGGAAGCCGGCCACGTTCACTACAATGACGCAGGCGGCGGTGATTTCGATGTTGAGACGGCGCCGCAGGCACAGAATCACCGTCATCGCCATCGTGAGCAGCGTCAGCATGAGTTCATCGCTGACCCCGAAGACTCCGAGGGTATAGGCGACAGCGGCGTGTGCAAGTGCGAATGCACTGACAATCAGTGCGTTGATTTTAGTGTCTTTCTTCATGTGGCGGCATTCCGGCGGGCGGATGAAAATCGTTTCATCCGTGCTCCGTGCGGTCAGCGGCATGCAAGTTAGGAAAAATCCGGGAATATCAATCCATTCGTCACGGAAAACTTGCCGTTTGTCCGGATATATCGCCCGTTCGTCAGAGGATGCGCCATTATTATACGGTAAAATACATATATTCGCATTCAATTGATAACACAATAACACAAATGACCGCCCGGCCGCTTCACGGGAATCGCGTAGCGGCGGTGACACAACTGACCACGGGATGAAAAAGCCAAAACTATCATTCTGGCAAATCTGGAACCTCAGCTTCGGCTTCATGGGGGTTCAAATCGGATATTCGCTCCAGAACTCCAACACGTCGACGATACTCCAGTCTTTCGGAGCGGATCTCGGCAGCCTCAGCTATTTCTGGCTCGCCGCTCCGATTGCCGGACTCATCGTGCAGCCTATTGTCGGGATGTTCTCCGACAAGACATGGACAAGGCTCGGAAGGCGCATTCCTTTCATACTCGCCGGCGCGATAATCTCCGCGCTCGCCCTCGTCCTGATGCCGAACTGTCCGAAGCTGCTGGCTTTCGCGCCGCTGGTGATGGGCGCGCTGATTTTCCTCTTCATGGACTTGTCGTTCAATGTGACCATGCAGCCGTTCCGCGCTCTGGTGACCGACATGCTTGATGACAGCCAGAAGACCGAAGGCTTTGTGGTCCAGACCCTTCTTATAAATCTCGGAGCGGTCGTCGGGGCGCTGCTCCCTCTGGTCATGACCTGGTGCGGAGTGAGCGACGAGGCTGCGGAAGGACATGTCTCCGACCACATCGCGTACTCATACTATCTGGGTGGGGCGATACTGCTCCTTTCCGTCCTTGTAACTTCCTTCAAGGTAAAGGAATATCCTCCGGAGGAGTTCGCCCGTTACAACGGCTCCGAAGACGGCGCGGAGAACTGCGGGAACTCCGGGGCTGACACCGCTGCGGACGGTGCGGCCTCTCAGGCGGTTTCCCCGGAGGCTTCCGCAGGCGGACGCGGTTTCATCGGCCTTCTCAGGAGCACTCCGAAGGTGATGCTCCAGCTCGGCGTGACCCAGTTCTTCTCATGGGCCGCGCTGTTCCTCATGTGGAACTATCTCAAGCCGGCGATTACCGGGGTGGTCACCGACAACGCCGGAGCGGTTCTCGCCGAAGGCGCGACGGCCACGTGGGTGGGTGTCCTCAATGCGGTCTATCCCGTCCCGGCCTGCATAATGGCCCTGTTCATGACGCAGATTGCCGCACGCTACGGCAACAAGACCGTCTATGCCGCCACCCTCGCCTGCGGAGCGCTCGGCTTCCTCGGGCTTTCCCTGATTCATAACCAGTACCTTCTGATGCTCCCTATGGTGGGCATCGGCATAGCCTGGGCCGGCATACTCGCTATGCCGTATTCCATTCTCTCCCGCTCCATCGACGCGAACAGCGCCGGGGCGTATATGGGAATCTTCAATTTCACGATTGTCATTCCGCAGATATGCATGGGGCTTCTCGGCGGAGTCATCGTCAAGTATGTCTTCAGCGGAAACGCCGTCGCGATGCTCGCCCTCGCCGGGGCGCTGATGCTCTGTGCGGCCGTAAGCGTGGCCTTCGTCAAAGAATAAACCTAATCAATATATATAACACTAATTATCAACTAATAATAAAAATCCTATGAATAGATTTTTATCCATTTTGACGGGATTGATGACATTGGTCTTCTTTGCCCCGTACGTATCCGCCCAAAACGGGTACGTCGTTAAAGGAACCGTCGTCGACGGGGCCGGAGTCCCGGTGATAGGCGCGACGATCCTGCAGCACGGCACTTCCAACGGAGTCTCCACCGACATTGACGGAAATTTCACAGCAGAGGCTGTCGTCGAGGTGAGCTGCATCGGCTATGTGACGCAGACTTACGCCGCATCTGCGGTTCCGGCGAAAATCGTCCTTGTCGAGGATTCCGTACTTCTTGACGATGTCGTCGTCATCGGTTACGGAACGGTGAAGAAAAGCGATATGACCGGTTCCGTGGCGGCGATCAACGCCGAGGAAATCAACAGGGGCGCGGTCACTTCTCCGAGCTCTATGCTTGTGGGAAAGGTGTCCGGTCTGAACATCATCCCCGCGAACGGCCAGCCGGGAGCGTCTTCGACCATAAGGATTCGCGGCGCGGCTTCGCTCACGGCCTCCAATGACCCTCTCATCGTCATCGACGGCGTGCCGGTGACCAAGGACGGCGGAGCCGGAATGGGCGACCCTCTCGCGACGGTCAATCCGAACGACATCGAGTCCTACTCAGTCCTCAAGGACGCGTCCGCGACAGCAATCTACGGCTCACGCGCATCCAACGGCGTGATCATCATCACGACCAAGAAAGGCAAGGGGAAAGGAATCCACGTGAGCTACAGCGGGAGCGTCTCCGTCAAGCAGAACAAGGATGTCATCGAGATGATGAACGGACCGCAGTTCCGCGACTACATCGAGCAGTACCGTCCGGAGGCCCTCGGACTTCTCGGAGTTGACGGCGTGATGTATGACACCGACTGGCAGAAGCAGGTCTATCGTCTCGGGGTGAACACCGACCACAACGTCAGCGTCTATGCCGGAGGCGCAGTTCCTTTCCGCGTCAGCCTCGGCTACAACCTCGACCAGGCCACGATCAAGGTCGGAGACAACCAGAGGGGCAACGTCGACCTCAGCCTTTCTCCGAAGTTCTTTGACGACCACCTCTCAATCAATCTGAACGCGAAAGGGGTCTATCAGCGCACGAACTGGGCGAGCAACCCTGTCGGGAACGCCCTCTCGTTCGACCCGACCAAGCCGATATATTTCACCGACGCGGAGGGGAACGTCGACTGTTCGACCATATCGAACGGCTACTGGAACTGGATCAGCGCCGGCACTCCGAACACGATGGCCGGAGCCAACCCTCTTTCTTCAGTCTATGACTACCACGACTACGGCAACACCTTCCGCGGAGTGGGCAACCTTCAGATTGACTACAAGATCCACGGGCTTGAGGCGTTGAGGGCCAATGTCAACCTCGGAATGGACATGGCGAGGACGACGGGGACCAAATACAACGAAATCGGTTCACGCGGCTCCCTCACCAGCGCCCCGGATCTCTACGAGAAATATGTGAACTTCAACAGGAACATGCTGCTCGAGGCCTATCTCGACTACAACGAGACCTGGGGAAAGCACAATTTCAACGCGATGGGCGGCTACTCATGGCAGCACAACTACATCCGTTACGACAACTCCCAGTACTACAACAGCGACAGGGAGACCGAGTACCAGATCAAACCGACAGACGCCAAGGAATACTATCTGATTTCATTCTTCGGCCGTCTCAACTACAGCTATGACTCCCGCTACCTCTTCACCTTCACGGCCAGAGGCGACGCGTCGAGCCGCTTCTCCCCGAAGAACCGCTGGGGATTCTTCCCTTCAGCCGCTTTCGCGTGGAATGTGGCCAACGAAGGATTCCTGAAGGACGTGAAAGAAGTCTCCGCGCTCAAGCTCCGTCTCGGATGGGGACGCACGGGCCAGCAGGACATCGGTGACGACTACTATCCTTACATCGCACGCTACTACGAGTCACAGTCGGTGACCATGCAGTATCCGATGGGCGCGGACGGGAAGACCTACAACCTCCTCTCTCCGCTCGCCTACAACCCGAACATCAGGTGGGAGACCACCGAGACCTACAATGCCGGTCTGGATTTCGGTTTCCTCAATGACAGGATCACTGGTACGGTGGAGGCATATTACCGCAACACATACGACCTCCTCAACAACATCTCAATTCCTCTCGGATCCAACTTCGGGAAGCAGGTGATTTCGAACATAGGCACGATGGTGAACAAGGGAATCGAGCTTTCGGCCAACTTCATTCCGGTGCAGACTGAAGACTGGCACTGGGAGATTGGCGGAAACATCACTTTCCAGGACGTGAAGATCACCAAGCTGACCAACAGCGACGACACCTACCTCGGAGTCGAGACTGGAACCTCGATGGGTTCGAACGTGGGCTTCAGCTCGCTTCACCGCGCAGGTTTCGCGCCTTACACCTACTACCTCTACGAGCAGCTCTACGACGAGAACGGCAACCCTGTGCAGAACGGTCTCGTCGACCGCAACGGCGACGGGAAGATCAACTCCGAAGACCGCTATATGACCGGTTGCAGCGCGACTCCGTGGGCATACTACGGTCTGAGCACCCAGCTCCGCTACAAGAACTGGGACTTCGGCATCAACGGCCACGGCTCGATTGGCGCGGAACTCATCAACAAGACCGCGATGGGCTACGCCTCCTCTTACAGCGACGACTGGACCAAGTCGTACATCAACAACCTCTGCCCGAAGTGGCTTCTTCCGGACTGGCATGCAGCGACAAGCGAGGCCCAGAAATATTCTGACCTCTGGATTGAGGACGCGACCTTCTTCAAGATTGACGACATCAACCTCGGATACACCTTCAATCTGAAGTGCGGCCTCGGGAAAAATCTCAAGATGCGTCTCGCCGCTTCCGTCCAGAACGTGTACACTTTCACGAAATACACCGGTCTCGACCCTGAAATCGGCAACGTGGACGGTGTGGACACACAGATTTATCCTCGTCCGCGTCTCTACACTCTTCGCCTCAACATCACATTCTAAGAAGGAGGAACCATACTATGAAAATGACATACAGAATATTCATGATTTCGCTTGCGGCGCTGCTGTTCACTTCCTGCCTCAAGGATCTGGACACGACTCCTCTGAACGAAACTGATTTCACTTCGGAGAACGCATATGCCGATTCGGACAATTATCTCAAGGCGCTCTCCTACATCAACGGGTATTATATGCTTGTCGGGCAGGACGAGCCCGGTTCCAACGACCTCGGATTCTCCGATTCCGGACAGTCCGAATTCCTCAGGCAGTGGTTCAATATGAACGAGATGACCTGCGACGCTCTCAAGTGCGTCTGGGGAGACTCCTACCTCATCGAGCTTCAGCACGATTCCTGGGGCACCGGATCCAATGACGCGCTCGTGGCCGTATATACCCGCGCCGTGAAGGCGATAGCCCTCGTGAACGAGTTCCTCCTCCAGACAGAGGACGACAAACTCGAAGCCCGCGGACAGTCGGGCATCAAGGAGACCATCGCCGGCTACAGGGCGGAGGCCCGTTTCCACAGGGCGCTGTTCTTCTACATCCTGATGGACGAGTTCGGCAACCCTCCTTTCCCTATGCCGGAAAACATCGGAGGCGACAACCCGCGCCGCATCGAGAGGGCTGAACTGTTCAGATGGCTTGAGTCGGAACTTATCGAACTCGGCTCGGAGGGGAGCGCGATGCCTGAAAAGGGCGCGGTGCCTTATCCGAGGCCTACCAAGGGCGCAGTCTGGGCGCTTCTGAGCCGCATGTACCTCAATGCCGAGGTTTACACCGGGACGGCTATGTGGCAGCAGGCCAAGGACGCTTCCAAGGAGGTCATAGAGATGGGCTGGTCCATCCACACCCCTTATTCCGACCTGTTCCGCCAGGACAACACCGAGAGCGGGGCGGCCGAGGAGGAATTCATCTTCGCGGTGGCCTATGACAGGGTTTCGACGCAGAGCTGGGGAGGCACGACCACCTTCACCTCCGCTTCTCTCAACGAGGAGACAAACGTCGCCCTCGGAAAGGCGTTCGGTCAGGCCAAGATAAACGGAGAGAACTGGGCAGGCTACCATGTTCCTGACGACTATGTCGCACGATTCTCCCTCAACGGGGTTGTCTGGGGCGACAAGAGCAATGTCTTCGGCTACGACAGGGCTTCCAGCGACCGCCGCGCCTTCTTTACGAACTACGGATCCGTCAAGGACTTCGACGAGAGCAAGATGGCGAGCGGATGGATGTGCTGGAAATTCTGCGGTCTGGATTCCAATGACAAGCTCACCCAGTACGACGGGGTTGCCGGCCAGTGGAAGATTTCATCCATTGACATGCCGATTTTCCGTCTCGCCGAGATGTATCTCAACTACGCCGAGGCCGACGCCCGTCTGAACGGCGGATCTGTCTCCGATGCCGATGCGAAGGAATATGTCAGGAAACTGCGCGACCGCGCCGGAGTCTCCACACCTTCGGACATCACTCTCGAATGGCTGTTGGACGAACGCGCACGCGAGTTCATGTGGGAGGGACACCGCCGTGTGGACCTCATCCGTTTCGGCAAGTTCACCGACGTTAACTATCCGTGGACGCTCAAGGGCGGGCTGATGAGCGGAAAGATCGCCATCCCGGCCTACAGGACGCTGTTCCCGATCATCCAGAGCGACCTCAGCTCCAACAGCAATCTTGAGCAGAATACGGGTTATTAATATTTAAATGAAAAAGATATGAAACCACTGAAATATATGGCTGCTGCCGCTGCGGCCCTGCTTCTGGCCTCCTGCACCCTTGAGCTGCAGAAGACGCAGATTGCGCCGAAGGAGGACATGACGGCTCCGGTTCTCAATCCGGTCGTCGACATCATCTCCGATGCGAACACTTCCAAAGTGGAGCAGGTGAATTTCACCTGGTCCGCGGCCGATTTCGGAGTCTCCACCCAGATTCTCTACTCCGTCTATGCGAAGCTCGGAGAAAAGGAGACCATTCTCGGACAGGACTTCAAGAATTCCCTCAGCCTCTCCAAAGGCGACCTCGTGGGAATGATTTGCAACGATCTCGGCGGCGCGAAGAACTCCGATGTCGAAGTCAGCGCCTATGTCACCGCCGCCATCGACGGGACTCTCAACACACCTGTGCTGTCCTCCGAACCGGTGTCGTTCTCGGTGTTCACCTACCTCCCTCCGAAGAAGACCATCTGGCTTCCGGGCAAGTATCAGGGCTGGTCTCAGCTCGGGACGGAAATCTGGGAGACTGAAGCCGGGACAAACACTTACAGGATGCTCGTGGATGTCTCCAACCCCGACGAGACCCCGTACTACTTCAAGATTGTCGACGAGTCCCAGAACTGGGTCGGCATGAATGACGGCTACACGGCTTCGGACTGGACAGTCGCAGACCCTGCGAACAAAGACGGCAACTTCTCCGTGACTGCGGATGAACCGATGATGTGGATTACGGTCAACACCAAGAAGAAAACCGTGGAGCGTGAAGTGGTCACCAAGGTCGCCCTCATCGGAGACTTCAACGGCTGGAACGAGAAGGAAGAGCCTGAGTTCACTTATGATGTGGCCGAGAATGTCTGGAGGTCTCCTGTCATCACTTTCACCGAGGGCTCGGGCTACCTTGTCAGACTCAACGGCAGCTGGGATCACAAATACGGCAGTGCCGTGGCCACCACCGACATCGAGGGCGGCTATGAAATCACCCAGGGCGGCGAGAACATCCCTGCTCCGGGAGCCGGAGACTATGTGGTGTGCCTGCACGCCAACCGGACTCCTGTCGTGGTGACATACGAAAAACAATAAAAAGGCTTTGACTTATGAAATTGATTAAGAACATAATCGCAGCGGCTGCGGCGCTTGTCGCCGCGGCGGCCTGCACCATAGTCGGGGAAGACACCTTCTCGAAGGCTCCTGTCGCTCCCGTGCTGGACTCTCATTCCGACATCCTCGTCACGGAGGAGACGAAGACCGAGACTGTGACCTTCACCTGGACCGCAGCCCGTTTCATCGAGGCTCAGGAATATCTCTACAACCTCCATGTCCAGAGCGGGGAGAAGGCAGTTGTCCTCAAGGAAGGAATCAGGGATGCATACTGCACTGTCGACAAGGAGGATTTCCGCACCTTCCTCAAGAACAATTTCGAACTTGAGCAGAACGCGACCCACTCCCTGTCAGTCTATGTCACCATTGCCGACGACAACGGGAAGGTCTATAAGTCCGACCCTCTTTCCGTCAAGGTATATTTCTATGACAATGCCGTACCTCCGACGGTGACTGCCGAAGAGGAAAGCATGGTTCTCGACAAGGAGAACCCGTCCGGAGAACTCACGCTCCTGTCATGGACGGCCGCAAGGCTCGTCTATGGCGAGGACGTGACCTACAAGGTGACCGTAACCTGCGGCGCGGGGGAGGAGACCGTTCTTGCGGAGGGGCTTTATGACACTTTCTACGCGACGACGGTGGATGCCCTCAATGAGGCGGTGATCGCCGCCGGAGCTGCCGAAGGGGCTGAATCGGAACTCACGCTGAAAGTCTATGCCTGCTGCGAAAGACTTTCCGGAGGCATAGAAGCGACGAATGCGGCGAAGATCAAAATCACCACCTACATTGCCACCTTCCCTGAGAAGATGTGGCTTCCGGGCAACACCAACGGCTGGGACTTCGCTGCCGCTCCGACTCTCACCCTTTCTTCCAAGGTGAAGGGAATGTATCAGGGATTCGTGGAACTCACCACTGCTGACGGCACTGACGCGGAGTTCAAGTTCAGTCCAGTCGCAGCATGGGAAGGCGATTTCGGCTTCGAGAATGTCGAAGTGACGGCTTCCGGCGAAGGTGAGCTTGCATATTCCTGCGCATCTTCGACCGAAATCGGAAAATCGAACATAAAGGTTCCTTCCGGGCTGTACTACATCAAGCTTGACAAGAAGTTCGGCACTCTCACGATGGTTCAGGTGAAGAACCTCGAACTCATAGGCAGTTTCGCGGCGTCGAACTGGGCTGACGTGGTCACCATGACCCGTGACGGTTCTTCGTGGAGTGCGGCTTCGGACATCGAACTGAAGAACGGCGACAAAATCGTGATCCGTTTCAATTCCGCATGGGACTATAAGTTCGGCGGTGAACTCGGCAATCTGGAATTCGGCGGAGGGGACATCGTCTTTGACAAGGCTGACGGAACTTACAGGCTCACTCTCAACGCCTCGACCGCAGACTTCACGCTCAATGCGATGGACGTGAACATGCCTGACTATCTCGAGGTCATAGGTGACTTCGCAGGTCACGGCTGGAACGGCACTCCGAACCTCAGGGTCAATTTGATGGACTCCGGGACAGGACTTTACAAGGGATATGTCACGATGTACAATCCGACTTACGGATTCAAGGTCGTGAAGAACGGATCGGTCTGGTACGGACAGAAGTCCGACGGAGCCGGCGGATACATCATCGGTGAAGACGGTTTCGGCAATTTCATGTTTGACAACGGCTCCTACTACCTCGAAGTCAGCCTGAGCGCTATGACGGCGAAGGCCGTGGCTCTCGAGAAGGTGGGTATGATAGGCTCGTTCGAGGCATCCGGCTGGAGTTCCGACATCGAGATGACTTTTGACGAGACAGCCCTGACCTGGTCGGCCGAAGTTTCGCTCAAGGCCGGGGACGAGTACAAATTCCGTTTCAACGGGAACTGGGACTATAATCTCGGTCTCTCCGACGGCGTTCTCATCCAGAACGGAGGCAACATCAAGGTCGAGTCCGACGGGACATATCTTATAACTTTGGATATGGCTCACGGGACTGATCCGACATTCACCGCCGTCGCCAAATAAATTTGGCTGGGGGGTCTTAAACGGCGAATTGCTGCGTTATGCTCCTCGGCGAAATCCTCACAACCGGAAGGTTGCTGCGGTTTCCCCTCGTCGCAAGCCTTGCACTTCATCCTTTTAAGACGCCCCCCGTCTCTGCTTCTTATCACATCGTTTTCCTCCGATGAAACGGACTGTGACATATATGATTCTGATTTTGGTCTTCCTTGCCGCGGCCTTCTCCTGCGGCAAGGAAGAGCAGAACCGGCCTGTGAAGAAGCCTTCCACGGGTCTGTACGCCGTGCCGGAACTTCCGGACGCCGACTCTCCCTGCACGCTCTATTACAAGGCGGACGCGAGCTCCCCGTTCTACGGATTCCAGGGCGAGCTTTACGCTCACATAGGGATAGTCGAGTCAGAATGGACGTTCGTCCAGGCGGAATGGAACGAGAACATTGAGAAATGCAGATTCCAGGCCTGTTCGGAGAAGAATCTCTGGCAGCTTTCCCTCACCCCTTCCGTCAGGGAGTGGTTCTCTTCGGGGGAAAACGCCTTGGAGAGAATCGGTGTGGTGGTGCGTAACTCCGACGGGACGAAGCAGACGGCCGACCTTTTCGTCACCGTGCACGACGGGAAATATGCTTTCGAGCCTGACCCAGTGGTGACGGAAACGATGCCGGCAGGGCTTCACCACGGGATAAACTACGGGCAGGACGGCAGCGTGACCGTCGTCCTCCGCGACCTCGACAAGGATGGAGGACGGCATTCATGGTGCTATGTGACCGGCGAATTCTCTTCATGGAAGCGTTCTGCGGACTATGCGATGAAGCGCGACGAAGCCGCAGGCTGCTGGTGGTACACTTTCACCGGCGTCGACCCCGACAGGGAATATATGTTCCAGTACTGTCTCGGCAAGGAGGACGGCTCCATAGTCCGCATACACGACCCATACACGGAGATTGTCTATGACGGGTCGAACGACCGCTACATATCATCTTCGACATACCCCGGTCTTCCGGAATATCCTTCCGGAACTTCGGGGCTTGTGTCGGCTTTCAGGGTGAACGGGGACGGATATCAGTGGAAAAATGATGATTTCAGAATCGGAGACCCGGACAATCTCGTGATTTATGAGATGCATCTGCGGGATTTCACTTCGACCGGAGACATCCCGGGGGCTCTCGAAAAGCTGGATTACATCTCCTCCCTCGGGGTCGATGCGGTGGAGCTGATGCCTGTGCAGGAGTTTGACGGGAACGACAGCTGGGGCTACAATCCATGCTCCTATTTCGCCCTTGACAAGGCCTACGGGACAAGGACGATGTACAAGGAATTCATCGACGAATGCCATTCGAGGGGGCTTGCGGTGATTATTGACGTGGTCTATAACCAGGCCACCGGGGCGCATCCCTATGCGAAACTCTATTGGGACGCCTCCGCCAACAGGACTGCGGAGAACAATCCTTGGTTCAATGTCGAGGCTCCGCATCCCTACAGCGTCTTCCATGACTGGAACCACGAAAATCCGCTTGTCCGTGAACATGTCAAGGCGAGCCTTGAATATCTGCTTGAAGAGTACCGTGTGGACGGTTTCCGCTTCGACCTCACGAAAGGATTCACTAACAGGAAATGCGATGAGGGCAACGCCTCCGACTATGACCGGAGCCGCATCGACATCCTCAGGGAATATGTTTCTGCGGTTAAGGCATGCAACGCCGATGCGGTGGTGATTCTCGAGCATTTCTGCGCGACTGCGGAGGAGAAGGAACTCGCCTCGGCCGGTGCGAAACTCTGGAGGAACCTCAACTACGCATATTGTCAGGCTGCGATGGGAATTTCCTCGGGAAGCGGCTTCGACGCACTCTGGACTGGGGCGGCGATGCCGTGGGGTTCGTATGTGGGATATATGGAAAGCCACGACGAGGAGCGTACGGCCTACAAGTCCTCCGCCTATGGCTCCGCCGGCATCAAGGGCAGCCTTCCGGTGAGGATGAAGCGTGAGGCTCTGAACGCGGCGTTCTTCCTCACCGTCCCCGGACCGAAGATGCTCTGGCAGTTCGAAGAACTCGGCTACGACATCCCGATAGATCAGAACGGCCGCACCGGGCGCAAGCCTGTGCACTGGGATTATCTCGATGACCCGGACCGCAAGGCTCTCCGCGAGACATACATCTCCCTGCTCGATTTCCGCCGGGAGAATTCGGAATTCTTCTCCGAAGGCTGCGACTTCAGCTGGTATGTCTCCGACGCGAGCTGGGATGACGGCCGCTTCATCTTCTGCACGGCGGAAGGACGGTCGTTCGCCGTCATCGGGAACTTCTCCACGGAGGCGGCCTATGTCACTGCATGGCTTCCGCAGAGCGGGACATGGAAGGACTGGCCGGCTTTCGGCTCGTCGTCCTATGCCGTCATCACTGACGGCTACGGGCATAATTCTCTGACCCTCAGGCTTGAACCGGGAGATTTCCGGCTCATCACCCTCGAATGACTCCGGCTTCCGGCATGACAAACCCTTTTGGAACTGACTCCTGCGGAATGCCCCGGGTAAAAAACGATTTTTGAAATTTTATAACTTTGCGCGCTCAAATGAAAAGGATATTCTGGATTATGGCAGCTGTCATGTTTGGTTCATGTACAGGAAACGGTGGCTTCGCGCCCGAAGAAATCGCGGACGCATCGGAAGAACAGGTGCGGAGGGTCGAACCGCTTTCCTGGTGGGTCGGGATGAACACTCCGCTTCAGATTATGGTGCAGGGGGAGGGGATTTCGGAATATGACGTCGCTCTCGAAGGCGGGGTGGGCGTTGAAATCAGGGAAGTCCACAAGGCGGACAGCCCAAACTATCTTTTCATCGACGTCGCCATATCCCCGAAAGCCGGAGCGGGCACATATTATCTTGTTTTCAGCCGTGACGGCGAAAGCTTCAAACGCGCCTATGAGATAGGGGAGAGGGCGGAAGGCTCCGCACAGAGGGGGAGTTTCTCGAGCGCGGACATGATATATCTCATAATGCCCGACCGTTTCGCGAACGGAGACCCTTCGAACGACTCCACGCCCGACACTGCGGAGAAGCCCGACCGGAGCGAGTTCTTCGGGAGGCACGGCGGTGACATCCGGGGGATTATCGACCATCTGGACTACATCGCGGAACTCGGGGCGACGGCGATATGGTCCACTCCGCTTCTTGAAGACAATGTCACCGAGGAATCCTACCACGGTTACGCGGCCACCGACTACTACCGCATAGACCCGCGTTTCGGAAGCAATGAACTCTACCGCGAATTTGTCGCCAAAGCTCACGAAAAGGGGCTGAAGGTGATTATGGACATAGTCACGAACCACTGCGGAATCGCCCACTGGTGGATGGAGGATCTGCCTTTCCACGACTGGATTCACCAGTTCCCGGAATACACCCAGACCAATGTATGCTTTTCCGCCAACATGGACACCAACGCTTCGAAGAAAGACCTCGAGATTCAGGAGAGCGGATGGTTCGTGCCTTCGATGCCGGACATGAACCTCAACAATCCGTTCGTGCTCAACTACTTCAGGCAGTGGGCGGTATGGTGGGCGGAATATGCCGGTCTCGACGGCTTCCGCGTGGACACCTACCCGTACAACGAGAAGGAGCCGATGTCCCGCTGGTGCAAGTGGATAACCGGGGAATATCCGAACTTCAACATAGTGGGGGAATGCTGGACAGCTTCCATACCGCAGCTCGTCTATTGGCAGAAGGACGCGCCCAACCGCGACGGATTCAATTCCAACCTGCCTGCGGTGATGGATTTCCCGCTGCGTGACGCGCTCTGCGCGGGTCTTGTCGAGGAAGCCGGTTGGGGCAAGGGCATGACGAGGGTCTATGACATCCTTTCCCACGACTACCTCTACCCCGACATCGACAATGTCCTGATTTTCGCCGGCAACCACGACACTGACCGCATCGGCGACATTGTCGGGAGGAATCCGAAGAAATTCAAGCTGGCGATGACTCTGATGGCGACCATGCGCGGAATCCCGCAGATTTTCGCCGGTGACGAGCTGATGATGCTCTCGGCCGACCGTTCGCAGGGGCACGGAGGTCTCAGGGTGGATTTCCCCGGAGGCTGGCCCGGCGACAAACAGAATCTCTTCACCCGTGAGGGGCGCGAGTCCCAGCGCGTGAACACGGACGGCAACCCGACCTATCCGGGGCAGGCGGCCGAACTGTTCGACTATGTGAGCCGCCTCTTCAACTGGAGGAAGACCGCCGGGGTCATCCACAACGGCCGCACCCTGCATTTCCTTTCACGCGACAACAGCTACGCCTTCTTCCGCTACGACGATTCCTCCGCAGTGTTCGTGTTCATCAACAATTCCGACACGCAGAAGACTGTCCCGTGGAGCTGGTATTCAGAAATCACCGCCTCCCTCAAGGAGGGTGTGGACGTGCTCACCGGACAGCCTGTCACAGTCGATGACAGCACCTGCGTGAAACCCGAAACGGCGCTCGTGGTCGAGTTCCGCCGGTAGGGGTCCTGTACGCTGCGGGCCGCCCGCTTACAATCGCTCTATTTTCAGCTGGTGGATGTCGTAGCAGTTCTCTTTCATGCAGAGGAAGATCGTGACCACGAATGTCTCCCCGCCGGCTTTTAGATTGCCGATGGCGTATTTCATGTTTCCCTGCGAGGCTTTGTGGCTTATCTCGAACGACCTCGGAGTGTAGGCCGCGAAAAATGACTTGAGAATCTGCCTGGCCTGAGGTCTTGAGCATGTGTTCGACTCCCCGAGAATCGTGATTTCCATATTGTTGGAAAACCATGCCGAAAGGTTTTCCGCCTCCCCGTTCCCGAGATAGCGTGAGATGGGGACGAACACGTCGAATCCGTCGCCGCCGGCCGTCGATACGGGGACGACGCTTTGTGCGGAAACGGTTCCGCAGCAGAGCATCATGACCGTTCCGAGCAGTCCCAGACCCAATATTTTCATACCCGTTGTTCTCACGATGATTCCGATTTCAACAATGCCGGCGCGGCTGTGCGCCTTTTGGACGGGTCATCGTTCACGCAAATATTGCGCCGTGGAAAGAAATTCATTACCTTTGTCGGTTCTATGTCCTTTGATTGTTAACGGCCCTTTGATTTTGAATTTATGAAACACAAGTTCCGCCGGATTCTTCTGCTGTGCGCGCTGACTCTCCCGCTTTCATCCTGCGACTGGGTGGAGCATGTCATGTCGGGCGAGGCCGTGGCCTCCGTCGGCAAGTCGAGACTCTACAGAAGCGATCTTGACAAGGCTCTTCCGGGCGGCCTTTCAGCTGAAGACAGCACCCGTCTCGCCCGCCAGTACATAAACACGTGGGCCTCCGACCTCGTTTTCCTCGAGATTGCCGAGAAACAGCTTTCAGATGAGGAGCTTGACGTATCGAAAGAACTTGAGGATTACCGCAAATCCCTGCTCAAGTACCGTTATGAGCAGCGTTACGTGAACGACCGTCTCGACACGCTCGTCACCACGGCGCAGATTGAAGACTATTATGGACGGCATCCTGACAAGTTCGTGCTTCAGGTTCCGGTCGTCAAGGCGGATTTTCTCTGTGTCCCGCCGGATTCTCCGTATATCGGGGAATTCCGCGAGAGCATAGCCGCTGACGAGGTGGCGCAGATGCGTCTCACGGACTCGCTGGCGTGGTCGGCGGCGATAAAATATGAAAATTTCGGAGGACGCTGGATTGACATGACCGTGCTCGCGAGAGAATTCGGGATAGACTACGCCGAACTCATGACCC
>CAVFTG010000015.1:3115-19568 GCA_963625415.1 Barnesiella intestinihominis | reverse complement strand
AGGCATCCACAATGATATTGGTTTCAACATTTGATGTCAGCACCTTTCCGACGATGTTCGTGCGGCAGTTGCGCCTGATCGGGGTGTTGGTCATGGTTGTACTCACAGTATTGCCGTCAACTGTGAACGTCGCCTCGAAATCGCAGACGTCACCGTCCGCCGGAGCGAAGATATAGTTCATTGAAAGATACTTGTATGAGACACCGCCGGCAGTCAGAGTCTCAGTCGGAACCCATTCCGCCGGGAATTTTCAGCCGTACCGTGACAACGCTATGAAATCCGACCGGATGCAGGGTCTGCCCGGCCTGACGCCACTGTGCAGGAAAGAGTCTCCGGCAGAACCGAATCCCCCCCCCATAAAAATTCAACAAGCTGTAATTCAGACTATTTTTCCCCCCCCCGGCAATCAGAAGACTGCGGGAGCTGCGGATATACGCAGGATATGGAATCTGTCGCATTGAAGACATTTTTTCAAGGTCATCTGTCGCACCGCCTCTTCTCGACGGCGGCACATCGGCACAAAATTAAGCAATTCCCGTGAAATCTGCAACAGGCTGTTCAGTCCTCGCCTTCGGAAGCGCCGTCGAGCAGGGCGGAAAGCACTCGGTCGATTCCGTTGTTCACCGGAGCGAGTTCCACACCCTTTACGGACTGATCCGGCCGGCCGACGCGGTAGTATGCGACATCCTGGAGAAGGAACTGGGAGTCGACATAATCGCCGTCAGCATCGGCAATCTGAAGCAGCACCCCGGGAATCTCCGCGAAGAGCACCTTCATCATGTCAGGCTCGCCGCAGGCATCGCACACGCCGCCCGCATTCAGCCTCACGCCCATTCCGGACCCCTCCGCAAGCTTCATCGCCGCGACGGCGAGCCCCCCGTCACAGACTGTCCGCGACGCGAGCGCCGCACCATCGGAAACGAGGTCATGCACGACTTCGTAGCAGTCGATGAAATAGTCGGGGTCGGAAATCGCCGGAGCAGCACCGCCGCAGCAGCCGAGTGTCCTTGAGAAAAGCGAGCCTCCGAGTTTCGGAGAGCAGGTGTCGAACGGGACATAGACCAGAAAAGAACCACCGGAGCGCACGAGATGCGGAGAACAGTTTCTTTCATCCCCCATCCAGACATCACGGTTCCTGTCGAAATTCACGTCCGCGCTTCCGCCGACTGTCCAGAGGCTGTCTTCCGCCGGAGCGTCACCCTCCTCCCAGTCCTTGTCCGTGACATCTTCGAGTTCCGCCTCATCATCCGGGTCGCAGTTTTCATCCCCGTATGAGGCCAGAGTGGCGAAATAGGAGTTCACGCAGCGGGGAGCCCCGTCCTCATGGAGATAGCCCTGAATCTCGACTCCGAGTTCATAGACATACTCGGTCGCGGACTGCACGGAGCCGTAGAACGCCGCCATGTTCCCCACCGCCTCCGAGTTCCACTTCCAGTCCGCCCAGAGCCGGAGGTCTTCAAGCCGGAACTCGCCCTTGAGCCAGAGCGTGTCAATCAGCGCCGCCGCGACCCGCTGACGCGCGAAGCTTTCCGGATACAGCAGATTAAACTCACGGTCCTGAGCCGCAGACGCCGCGTCCGTCACTTTCCTGACATATTCCGGGAACCCGACCTTCGAATATTCCATGTTCTCCGGAGGGCAGTCCACAGTCTCGTCCCAGATTTCCGCGAATTCATCGCATGTTCCCTCTTCCTGAGCCGCCGGAGAAAGCATGCATTCGTCGAGCATCTGGGCAGGCGTCACGTCATACCGAACGCCGTCGATGACATACTTGGAAAATAGAGCGTCCTGTTTCTGTTTCATAGAATCAGTATGGTAAGAAAAAATGGTCAACTATTCGCCGAAAAGGCGTTTCATGTCGTTGCGTATATATGCGGAGGCCTGCTTTTCAGGGATGAACTTCCATGTTCCGAGCAGTCCGGCATCCTCGAGATCTTCCGCCGCAAGCACAGGATGCTCACGGAGATAGCCGTAAAGCAGCGTGCGGTACTCCGGAAGCCGCGCCGTGATGCGGGAATCGATGTCCGAGGGGTCAATCCCTGCGGCCTTGAGCAGCCCGCCCCCGCCGCAGGCGCGGTAGGAGGTCATGGCCACGCTGTACTCATGTGAGGGGTCGAAAGCCGAGCCGTCCGCCATGGAGAGCACCGTGACGCGCTCCCCTGCGGGCTTGGTTACATCCACGGTGTAGCTTATGCCGGCGGCCGAGTCGAAGTTGTAGGAGCGGTTGACGAAAGACCATCTCTCTCGGGAAGTCCGCGGGTCGGGACGGGGCGCGATCTTGAGCAGCGCCGGGGAGGCGCCGGTCGGGGTCTCGGCGAGCCGTGCCGGGGTGAGAGTGTTGATCCACTGTTCGTAGGAGACTTCAAGATAGTCCTTGATTTCGCGTCCGGACATCTTCAGGACAAACATCTGATTTTCATACGGGTAGATGGTGAAGAGGTCGTTGTAGATGATTGCTCCGGGTTTCACCGTGCCGTTGAAGGTGAGCGGAGCGGCGAGCGAGATGTCCACTCCGGGCTGCGAAAGGCCGAGACGGTGCACGAGCGCGAGATAGTCCGACATGCCGGCATAGCCGTCGCGGGTGCGGAGTTCCGTCCTGAGTTCGCCGACTTTCTGGAGCGTGAAGTCCTTGACGGCGAGATAGTCCTTGTGGAAAAGTTTCTCCATCTTCTCATCGACCGGCCCGGCCTTGACCGGGATGAGTTCCGTCGAGACGCTCTTGGAAACGACCCGGCCGTCCCTGACCTCGACAGTAATGTGGCCGTGGCCGATGTTGCGGCAGTGGCTTCCGGCGTTGATGAACCCGAATGTCCTGTCCCCGTTCACGGTGACAAAAGGTCTGTGGTCGTGGGCGCAGAGAAGGAAATCAACTCCCCGGAGGCTGTTGAAAAGGTCAAGTCCCTCAGCCTCGAGGGACGAGCCGTCGCCCTGTCCGGTGGCGGTGTGGGTCGCGACAATCACGATGTCGGGACGGTGTTTCTCCACGACCTCGTCGACCTTCGCCTGCATCATGGACACAATCGGTTCAAAGCGGATTCCGCTCCAGAGTTCCGGCGTGAGCCATGCCGCGATGTTGGCGTTCTCCGCCCCTATCACCGCGATTTTCAGTCCCTTGCGACGGAGTATCACATAGTCCCGGAAATACGGCTTCCCGTTGTCCTCGCGCACGGCGTTCGCCGCAAGCCACGGAGTCCGCATCTGGCGGCGCACACGGTCATAGACCCGGTGACCGGTCTCGATGTCGTGGTTTCCCACGCAGACGGCGTCATATTTCATGTAGTCGACCATCCGTGGGTAGAGGTGAGGGGTGAGGGTGTCCACATAATTGAAGTAATATGCGGCGTTGTCGCCCTGGAGACAGTCCCCGGCATCGAGCAGAATCACCGATTCCGCACCGTTCGCAGTGCGCACGCTGTCGACATGGCGGCTTACGGCGAGCAGCGAAGGACGCACCCGGGAGGATGTGTAGGTTGAGTCGAACCATGTCCCGTGAACGTCGTTGGTGCTGAAGACGTCAAATTCATAGACACCGTCCCTCGGACCGCAGGACGCAAGAGCCAGTGCGGACGCGACGACGGCGGCAAGCGGCAATTTCCCCATATATCCCGAAATCATAATGGATTTATATTACAATTATCTGATTATCAATCATCACCTGCGGCAGCCTTCCCCCTTCGCCGCCCCTTTCTTTGCCTTCATCGCACCCGTCAGCTCGTTCAGGTCGAAGACGAGCGAAACCGTCTGGTTGGTTCCGGAGTACTGCTTCCGGTGGAAATGGAAGAAGACTGAGGCGCGCAGGTGCAGTCCGGCGCATATCTTCGGGGCATAGTAAATCTCCAGACGGTCGTAGAGTCCGCTCTGAATCTCAGCCGTCGTCCCGTCCCCGATGTCCTTCCAGTCCTCCCGGCGCGGGTCGATGAGTCCGTAGAACGGGTCGCCCTTGTAGAAGTTCCCGTCGCCGTAGGAAACCCCGGCCGCATCGATGTGGCGGCTGTACGGCATCAGGTTCTTTCCGACGGTGAAGCTGTTCCTGACACCCGCTCCCCAGTGCTGAAGGGTCGCGACGATTTCTCCGGCATAAGGGGCGACGGAGTGCCCGATGTTCGCCCTGTCGCGCTGAAGGGTCTGAATCCAGCCGCATTTCAGGGAAAGCGCCTGAATGCCGGAGAGCGGCGCGAAGTCGAAGGTGACATACGGTTCGGCGAGGATGTTGTCATTGACCTGCTTCACGAGTTCTGAACAGGCATAGTGCAGCATATAGGCCTCCCAGCCCATCTGGAGCCACCCGAGCGGCCGGACACGCCCCGAAGTGAACACCATGAATTCCTCCCGGCGGGCGCCGCTGCCCACCCCGATCCAGTCGAGTCCAAGTTCGAAGTACGATTTCGGGCGTTCCAAGCTCAGGAGCAGCCCCTCGAAACGGTTGTCGTAGAACTTGAGACGGTCGGAGAAGAAGAGCGGCGACCAGTCCCCTTTCGAGAAACTCCTCGGCAGCAGCCCGGCGGAGAGTCTGAAGTCCGTCTTCCCGGACTGAATCCCCAGCTGATACCAGAACATGGCGTTGCAGATGATTTCCCTGTCCGAGGTCCCGAACTGCGAGAGTGCGTCGGCTCCGGCCATGAGACGGTGGGAAGTCCGTCCGAGTTCGGCGTCAAATCCGACCGTCGGCGCGAGCCGTGCGCCGAAAAGCGTCATGGACTGCTGGAAGCCGCTGCGGTCATATTCCCGGTTGTCGAAACGGAAATCGAAGTTCACGTCGTAGGCGAAACGGATCTGGGCGGACGATGCCAAAGGGAACGCCGCCACGAGAATTATCGTTGCAAGGATATTTCTTATCATATACAGCATGCGGCCGGCGGCGTTTTCGCAGATGACGTTTTCTCAGACGCCGGCATATCCCGGCAAATTTAGCGTTTTTTGCGATGATTTTGCTAATTTTGTGAAATATGTGATTTTTATGTCCGCTGTACGAACGGGAAATATACGAATCCGAGCATATGAATATATGAATCTGAACATATGAAAATATGAATCCGAGTATATGAGTATATTGAGTATATGAGTATGTGAATATATATGGATATGGATATGAATATGAATCTATGAACCTTGATATATGAAATTGACGACACCGGTTGAATTTCCGAAGAGCGGAGTCACGCTTTCCTTCGGGGACAGAATCATGAGTCTTGGAAGCTGCTTCGCGGACGGAATAGGCAGGAAACTGCTTGAAAGGGGCTTTGACATATGTCTGAACCCGTTCGGGACGCTGTACAATCCGGCTTCGATCGCCGGCGGCATCGCCAGACTCGACAGCGGGGAGCATTTCACGGAGCGGGACTGCGTGCAGATGGGCAGCGGCAGCACGAAATGGGGCTCTTTCCACCACCACACCCTTGCGGCGCGGGACAGCCGGAAGGAGTTCCTTGACTCCGCGAATGAATCGCTTGACAGGGCGTCCGCGTTCTGGAAGAGCTGCGACAAGGTTCTGGTGACGCTCGGCACCAGCTGGTGCTACCGGTTCACAGGAAGCGCAGCCGATCAGGCCGTCTGTCCCGAAGTGGGCGGGGGCAGAACCGAAGGACTTGAAAGCGTCGGGAACAAAAACGAAAGCCTTGAAAACGGAATCATCGTCGCCAACTGTCTGAAAAGGGACGCGAGGGAGTTCCGCCGTGAGTTTCTTCCGGCCGGGAAGACTGCGGAAATCGTCCGGAGGATTGTTCTGGAACACCCCGACAAGGATTTCATCTTCACGGTAAGTCCCATCCGGCATTTCAAGGACGGGGCGCACGGCAATCAGCTGAGCAAGGCGAACCTGCTCATGGGACTGGACGAAGTGCTTAATCAAGTCAAGCATAAGGCAGCGGCATTCGGAAAGAGCCCGCGCTGCGGCTACTTCCCCGCCTACGAAATCATGCTCGACGAACTTCGTGACTACCGTTTCTACGCCGAAGACATGATTCATCCCTCTGAACAGGCCGTGAACTACATCTTCGAGCGGTTCATCGGCTGGGCGCTGCCGGAGGCCGAAACGGAGGAGTTCAAACGCCGCGACAAGGCTTTCCGCCAGTCACGGCACATACCTCTGAACGAAATATAGCTTACTTCCCGTACCAGTCGCAGCTGTCGGCCGTTCCGGCAATCCACACCGTGTCGCCTTCCTTGAATTTGTAGTCTGGCCTCGGATTGGTCCTGAACTTGCCGTCGGCTCCGAGCACGCTGATTATCATGCATCCGGCCGCACGTACATTGGTGTTCCAGAGCAGTTTTCCGGTGAGGTATGACTCAGGTCCGAGAACAGTCTTCTCGACTCTGAACTCATCTTCCGGAGTGTCGTCTGACTGCTGCACCGCGGCCGCCATCGCCTCTTTGAACGCCGCAATCTGGCTGTCCGTACCCACTGCGAGCAGACGGTCGAACGGATAAATCTTCTCGTGTCCGTGAGGGATGAGTATGCTGCGGGTCCCGCGCTTGATTTTCACGATGTTGACTCCGCTTTCCTTGAATTCCGGAATGTGGCGCAGTTCCTTTCCCACCATTTCGGAGTCCGGAGAGAGCACGAACGGCTCGATGTGCACGTCATAGCCGGACAGCTGATTCTTCACCGACGAGGTGACGGGGGCCTGACTCTTCTCGAAATCCTCCTTCTGGTTCAGGTTCGCGATGAACTTGCGCTCAATCGACGAGTATTTCTGGGCGGAATGTCTTGCGGACAGGGAGAATGTCAGTCCTGCGGCCGTAATCAGAAGGATGAGCCACCATGAAAGGTCAAAATGCGTCATGAACAGGGCAAGGACGAAAGCTATGGCTATGAAGTTGCGGATCAGCTCGAGAGAAAGTATCGGCCACCTGTTCGACGGTTTCTTTTTCAGAAGTTTCGCCTCGGATGAATTCACCCCCTCCCGTCTGGCTCCGAGTCCGTACAGGAACGGAGCCATTGCGGCGAAGGTTATGCCCACGCATATCAGATTCTCCCAGAATTCGCCTATGCCCGGAAGGAATTTGATGACCGCAGGCTCCAGATATTTGTCCGAACCGATGAGAAGCGCCACGAGGATGATGCCGTAGGCCATAATCCTTATGAAATAGGCCTTGAGCAGTTTCTTCCACTCGCTCTGTTCCGCAGCAGATATTTTCCCATCCTCCTTTTCCGTCTGGTTTATCCTGTCGAGCAGGGATTTCGGAAGTTTCTTCTCCAGAAAGTCGCTGACCGGGTCGGCCGCCTTGATCATGTATGGGGTGGTGAAAGTGGTTATCACGGACACGGCGATGATGACCGGGTAGATGAAGTCGCGCATGACCCCGAGCGAACAGCCGAGTCCCGCGATGATGAACGCGAACTCGCCGAGCTGGGCGAGGCTGAATCCCGAATGCACGGCGTTCCTCAGCCCCTGTCCGGCGATAAGAACTCCCGCAGACGAGAAAAGTACGATTCCGACCATGGTTATGACGGTTATGACCAGAACAGTCCCCCAGTGCTGGGCTATCACGGCCGGATCCAGCATCATGCCGACCGACACGAAGAACACCGCCCCGAACAGATCCTTGAGACTTTTCACCAGATGTTCTATGCGCTTGCCCTCGATGGTCTCAGCCAATATTGAACCCATGACGAACGCTCCGAGCGCGGAGGAGAATCCGGCGAGACTCGCGATTGCCACCATCGCGAAGCAGAGTCCGATGCTCGTGATGAGCAGAATCTCGTCGCTCAGGTATTTGTGGGCCTTCTTGAGCAGGGTGGGGATGACATAAATCCCCACGAGAAACCACAGGGCGAGGAAGAATATCAGTTTCCCGATTCCCCACAGCATCTCTTTCCCGGCGAAGCGGTTGGACACGGCGAGGGTGGAAAGAAGCACGAGCAGAAGGATGGCGATCAGATCCTCCACGACGAGAGTTCCGAACACGAGCGGGGCGTGGGGCTTGTTCTTCAGACCCATGTCCTCATAGGCCTTGATGATTATGGTGGTGGAGGACATCGAAAGCAGACCGCCGAGGAATATGCTTTCCATCGTGCTCCACTTCAGCGCATAGCCTGCGACCAGACCCACCACGAACATCCCCACGAATTTCGACCCGGCCATTATCAGCGCGCTGCTCCCCACTTTCAGCAGCCTCTTGAAACTGAATTCCAGTCCGAGGGCGAAGAGCAGGAAGATGATTCCGATTTCGGACCATTGACTCACGCTTTCCTGACTGGTGAACTCAGGGAAAAGCCCGAGGTGCGGCCCGACGATGAACCCGGCGATTATGTAACCGAGTATGAGCGGCTGTTTCAGCGCTTTGGATATGACGGTGAACACTCCGGCCGCAACAAGGATGACGGCGAGATCCTTCACCAGATTGAGTTCTTCATGCATATATCAGGAAATTTGAAAACTGTCTGTATTTTTCATTTTGAAAATGAGGCCGCGGCCTCCGTCGTGAGCGAACCGCCGAAGGCTGAGTTGGCGCGGTAGTGAGGAGCGTAGAGCGATTCGATTTCACAGACCGGGGCGGTGAACACCCCCGACTGTGAGACCCGGAACGAATCCTCCAGAACCGTATCCTGCTCGGGATAGATGTCGAACCAGTAGTCGAGCGCCTCCTCATGGACTTCACGGTATCCCTGCGGGGTTATCCACCATGCCCCGGCTCCGCCGGTCGCCGCGTTGATTCTCCATCCCCGGAGGGCGTAGCCGCAGTTTCCGGAGAGCTGCCGCACTGGGCGGAGACAGGCGTTGTACGGCATGCGGATGTGGACGAGACTGCGGTTTTCGTCGCTGCCGATACGGAGACGGACTATTACTTTCTGCCCGACAGAGAGAGTCTCGCCGACGCGCAGTTCCCGGCGTTCCGGGACTTTCGCCCCATCCCGCCCCTTGACCGGGACAAGCTCCTCCACGAGGAACTGCCGCGTGATTGTGAATCCGTTGCCGGAAGCCTTGATTTCGCTGAAGGCTTTCTCGTAAGTCTTTGAAAGTGAGATGACCGAAGTCTCCATGAGTTCAGGCGAACCCTTGCGGACGGAATTGACGGCGTTGACGAACTCGAAATTCGACTGCCAGCTCTGGCTCTCCTTCTGAACCATGAGCCAGAGCCTTATTCCGTCGGCAATCTCCATCGCCCGGACATCGCTCTTTCCGTGAATCCTTTCCGAATACCCGTTCCAACGGGTGAACATGTCGCATATTATGGAGTGGGCGTAGGCTTCGGATGAAAGCAGCGCACGGAACGGCATCACGGCATTCGGATAATGCACTCCGCCGGAAGGATGCTCCACGGCATATTCCTTCAGGGACTTGACGTTCCTTTCGAGCGTCCCCCTCATCCTGCGGCGCTTCAGCCCGAAGGATGATGCGAAAGCGTCGGAATCCGAGGCGAGAAGATTCAGGATGGCGGCGTTGCGGCGCGCCTTGTCGAGAATCCGGCCGTTCAGCCTGTCATCCTTCGCCGACGGCTGGAAAAAGCCCCTGACTTCCGTGACGACTTCGTTGAAACGTTTTGTGTCGACCTCCGATTTTATCGTCCGAGTGCCGAGTGCGGTCTCCGGGAAGAATGAGCGGACATAGGAATATTGTTCCGTGGAAATCCCGCCGAACCATAGCCGTCCGCCCCGTTCCATGAACATCTGTCTGTCAATATACCTTATGGCGTCGTTGAGTACGGCGTTCCAGTCTGTCCCCTCCGGCAGCCGGCCGTCCCCTCGGAGCAGGGCGAGCCTTTCGAGCAGGACTGCGGTGAGAACCGGCGATGATGACATCCCTGCGAACCATGCGAATCCGCCGTCTTCGCAGCGGCAGTCCAGAAGCTTTTTCACGAGCGCGACCGTCCCGGCGGCGTCAACGGCACTGTCTTCCGCTCCGGCGCCGTCTCTGCCGCCGGCTTCTTTTCCCTCAGTCTTCCTGTCGCCGAAGTCTTCCGAAACGAGTCTGACATAGAGCTGTTCGCTGATGTCGAGCAGATTGTCTGACTGAAGCCCGGATTTCTGCGCGAGAGTCTCCGCAATCATGTCGCTTATGCGGGTCTCGCGCATGATGACCCCGAAATGCGTCGTGTTCACGAACTGATTTTCAAGACTGCGGACGAGAGCCTCCCTGTCAGCCCCCGCACGCAATACGGCGGAATGGGTCTCGGTGAGGATCTGTCTGCCTTCCAGCACAGGAATCCTCACGAGCACGGCATCGCTGAACCCGGCAGCAGCTCCGTCGTTTCCCAATGACTCGAACACGACCTTCATGCTCAACTGCGCCCGACCTTTCCGGAATGAGTTCATTGAAGATGCCTCCGGAACGATGACGGCGAAATCCCGGCTCACCGCCTCGCCGGCCCCGATGGAAAGATGGCAGCTCTGGACGTAAACCGGATTTGCGCCGTCCTCCCCGTCATATATGAACACGGTCAGAGTCCCCTCAACCGCCTCGGGGCTGTTGTTCGAGACGGATGGGCGCAAGACATAGCGGTCGCCGCCGTAGAGCAGCGAAGGTTCATGGACTGTGACCGCAACCGGCTTGCTCACGACGAACTCCCGGCGGAGCGTCGCGTTGCGGAATGACCTGTCGTGCGCGAAAAGGGCGAGCACGAAAGTCGAAAGTTTGTCCGATGTGCGGAAACGCAGCTCCACTCCGCCTTCAGAGTCGCTGCGGAGGAACGGTTCGAACGCGAGCGTGCCCAGAAATTCCTTTCTGATGACAGGGTCCACGCCGTCCACGCCGGAACTGTTCACCGCTTTGGACATGAGCATCATGTCCGTGCCACAGGCATCGCCGAAGCGGCCGCCGTATCCGTGAAAATCGCAGCCGGAGTCACTCTCGTATTCCACATATATGCTTCCAGACTGCGGAGTAACGCTCCTCCACACATTTTTGCGAATGTCTTCGGTGCTCTTGTCGAACACCGCCGCCAGCATTTCGACATCCCTGTCGGAGCGGAATCTGAACCGATATTCCGTCCCGGGACGGCAGCTGTCTGAAAATGCGCTTATCTTGAGCGGCAGGAAGGATACGGTGGCATATCGCTGATATTCATGTTCGAAGATCCGATGCTGCCCGTCTCTGAAATATTCCACGCGCAGAAAAACCCTGTCCGACCATCCCTCGTCATATTCCCAGTCGAATTTCTCAATCGACCCCTTTTTCCCCCGCAGGCCTTCAAGACATACCGCCTCGTTCCGGAGCAGGTGCGAGCCGACATCGAAAAGCATGACGTTCGCCCAGACCTTTCCATCCGCCGCGCCGAGGAGGAATGCGACTTTTCCGTCCGTCGCCTCGACTTTGAACATGCTTTCAAGTCCGGCGTCAAGAGCGTCTCCTCCGGTGAAAAGCAGTTCGAAAACATGCGACCTGCTCACCTTCTTCTTCGCCGCCCCGTATTCATAAGTCTTTGAGAACTTGACCGTGTAGAGTCCCGGCGCTTTCCCCCGGAAGTCGAGTTCAAGGCGGTCTCCGGAGGCGCAGACTCCCTGTTCCACAGCAGTTCCGCCGAGGCTGAGACTCCAGTCGACATCGCCCGTCATCTCTTCCCCGTCACTGTCCTTGAGCGCGACGGAGAAGGTCGCCCTGTCGCCTTTCAGAATCCTTTTCTCCGTGAAGGTCGTCCGAGGCCAGACACGGAAATCATTCCTGACGGTTCTTCCCGGCACGACAAAGTCTCCTTCGGCCGCCCCCCTGAGTTCCGCGCTGATGCTGAACCGTTCCGTGGCTCTGACGCGCTCATTGAATTCGAGGGTCTGTCCCGCTCCGTCAGTGATTTTCAGAGTCAGGGTGAGCACATTCTCCTTGCCGGAGACGGTTCTTACCGGAATGAGGAAGTCTCCGTTTCCGTCAAGCTCCACTGTCCCCCTGTCAATGACAACGTCCCAGTCGGAGACCGTGTATTCGGCGCGGATGTCCGAGATGCTGTTCCCGGCATAGCTGAGAACCTGTCCTCTGACGGACACGGTGTCTCCCGGAAAATGTTTCACCCCGTCAGGAATGAATGAGACGGAATAAGACGGCAGATGGAATTCATCGACGGTGAGCCACTTCACGCCGAGCGTCTCTCCTCCGTATTTCACGGTCAGCCTCCAGTCCCCGTTGCGGCGGTCACGCGGAATCGTGAACGCCCCGGCCGCCGAGCCGAAATCATTGATCGGGAGTTCAACTGTCTGAACCTCTTTCTTTTCCGCATCAGCGAGAGTGGCTCTGATTTTCTCCCCCTCCCGGACGGTGCTCATGCGCCCGTCGCGACAAGCCTCATACAGTATCGTCTTGAACCTGACCGTCTCTCCCGGGCGGTATGCCGACCTGTCCGTGAGAAGCTGCGCCTTAAAGGAGACTTCGTCCGTGCGGCTTCCATTTCCGGGCCGGGAAATATACATTTTTTCCGAGTTCCGCGTAAACCCCTCACTGTCAACAAGACCGCACTGAACCCGGCACTGTCCTTCCGCGAGAACGCTCTGAACTTCGGAATCCATGAGCACCGCCCCGTTGAAAGTGACTTTCTTTCGAAGCAGCTCCTTTCCTTTCATGTCTTCGACCCTGAAATCGACCTCTCCGGCCGGCTTTCCGCTGAGTCTGTCCGCCGCATAGAGCAGCCACCCTTCGGCCGCCCTGTGGGCCGACATGGCGATTGAATGGCGCGAAAGGCTGCACTCCTGTCTGATTTCTCCCGATTCAAAGACCGCAAGATAATCTCCGTCAGAGAGTTCCGGAATCATGACATTGAGCGTGTCACTCACATGATAGCTCCCCTCCGCATTTTCGAGACTTGTCTTCCACACCGGAACATCCTTTCCCGTCAGCTTGTCCGCATCAAGATCCGCCCCCTCATAGACCGAAATCTTCACGCCTGAAAGATTCTGAAGCAGGACTTCAATCTCCCGTCCGCGAACCTCCGCCGACAGAGCGGAGGCGTCCAGTGTCCCGATCATCTTCTCCGCCGCATCCTCATCTTCAAGAATCAGCCTCTCCTCGCCCGTAAATCCCTTTTTCTCGGAAATCAGTTTTTCGCAATACTTCCTCAGCGAACGGTATTCCTCCTCTCCGGCCTTGTTCTCCTCAAGTTCGCGGAGTCTCAGAGACAATGTGTTCAGCCTTGCGAGAACCGCCGTAGCCCTGCCCTCGTATTTTTTTGCATATTCCTCGTAATCATCTATGTTTCCGGATGTAATACGGAAAAGTCCGTGGAGCGCGACGACGGGATATTCTTCCGTATATGCCGATTTCAATTCTCCGGCGATTTTTTCATATCCCCGGGAATTCATCAGCGTCCGGTTGAACGCCATCGAGAGCAGGACATATTCGTAGTCATCGTGAATGTGGGCGCGGAGAACATCCCCCTTGTAGCTGACCGGCAGTTTCTCCCAGAAATCGGAGTTGCGTCCGTTCCTGAGCCCGTCCGCCCGTTTCCCGAGAAATCCGGCGCATTCGGACGCATCGTTCCGGTCGAAGTCCAGTCCGGCGGCGTACAGAACCACCGGGTCTCCATAGGCGCGGAACTCCGTTTCCATAGCCTTCGTCAGCGAATCGCGGAGTCTCCAGTCCATTCTGGCATTGACACTGACATATTCTTTCGAAGCCCGGAAGAAATCGTAGCTCAGCCTCTCCGCCCGCGATTTGTCCTTGATCTGTACGAGAATGCCGCACGCCTGCTGCGGAAGGTCATTCTCCGATGCTTCGGAGTATTCTTTCCACAGCCGTCCGATGCCGTCCCTGTCAGCATCGGGCGTTCCTGCGGCGGAGCATGGCAGCCCGAGAGCAGTCATGCTGAGCGCCATTCCGGCGGTGAGAAAGCCGGCCACGGCCGCCATCGCATGTTTTTTCATGATTCTGTCCCCCATCATCCTGTTTACCGGAACTATCTGTGATGTTTCATCATGTTCCGCATCATGTTCATCTTTCCGCCGGCGCCCATCGCCATCTTCATCATCCTCCGCGTGCCCTCGAACTGTTTCAGGAGCTTGTTGACTTCCTGAAGGGATGTGCCGCTGCCGTCGGAGATGCGCTTTTTGCGGCTTCCGTTGATGCACTCGGGGTGTTCGCGCTCGTAAGGGGTCATCGAGAGTATGATCGCCTCGGTGGTCTTGAATGCGGTCTTGTTGTCGATGTCAACATCCTTGAGGGCCTTGTCCATTCCCGGAAGCATCCCGGCGAGATCCTTGATGTTGCCCATCTTCTTTATCTGCTGAATCTGGTTGTAGAAGTCCTGGAGGGTGAACTGATCCCTGGCGAGCTTCTTCTTGAGTTCGCGCGCCTGCTTCTCGTCGAACTGCTCCTGAGCCTTCTCCACGAGGGAGACCACGTCACCCATTCCGAGAATCCTGTCGGCGATGCGCTCCGGGTGGAACTGGTCGAGAGCCTCCATCTTCTCGCCCGTGCTGACGAACTTTATCGGCTTGCCGACGACGGTGCGGATTGACAGGGCCGCACCTCCCCTGGTGTCACCGTCAAGTTTTGTGAGAACCACTCCGTCGAAGTCGAGCCTGTCGTTGAACGCCTTTGCCGTGGCGACCGCGTCCTGACCGGTCATCGCGTCGACCACGAAAAGTGTCTCCGTCGGTTTCACGGCATCGTGCAGCGCGGAAATCTCGTTCATCAGCTCCTCATCGACCGAAAGCCGTCCGGCCGTATCGACAATCACGACGGAATATCCCTCGCTCTTCGCCTTCGCGATGGCGTTCTTCGCGATGGCGATGGGATCCTGCACTCCGTCTTCGGAATAGACCGGCACGCCGACCTGCTCCCCGAGCACCTTCAGCTGGTTGATTGCCGCCGGACGGAAAGTGTCGCAGGCCGCGAGCATGACCTTCATCCCCCTCCTGCTCTTCACGTTGAGCGCGAGTTTTCCGCAGAAGGTGGTCTTTCCCGAACCGTTCAGACCGGCCACGAGAACCACCGCCGGAGAACCTTTCAGATTGATGTCGCTGCTTTCGCTCCCCATCAGGGCGGCGAGTTCGTCGTGGACGATTTTCACGATCATCTGCTGAGGCTTCACGGCCGTGAGCACGTTCTGGCCGATGGCCTTGGTCTTTACGTTGTCGCAGAACTCCTTCGCAGTCTTGTAGCTCACGTCCGCATCGAGCAGCGCCCGCCTGATTTCCTTGAGAGCCTCGGCTATGTTGATTTCGGTAATCTTTCCCTCGCCCTTGAGAATCTTGAACGACCTCTCAAGCTTGTCTGACAAATTTTCGAACATATTTTATTTGCGTTTTATTTGCGTTTTATTTGCGTTTTAAACCGCAAAAATAGCGAAAATTTCCGTACTTTTGCACGGATATGCCCGGAACTGGCTCAATGTTTGCCGCTGCGGGTCGGATTCGCACACATACTCGGATTTGCACACATAGAATGGACATTCAGACTTCCTTTTTCATCACGGCGGTCGTGGCAATCACGCTCGCGCTGCTGCTGTTTTTCATAAAAGTCCCGTCATCGCCATATGCGCGACGCCTCGGATACACGAAGAATACGATAGCCGGCTGTTTCGCGCTTGCCGGCATCATATTCCTGTATACGATGGTACGAATCGACTATGAATGGAACGATTTTTATCCGGCGATGATGATGTTCGTCGTGACGGCGATATCCTCCGTCATCCTGTCCTTTTCGCTTCAGACCCTGATGGAGCAGAATCCGTCCGGCAACGACAAATACTGGCTGAACATAATGGTCGTCGCAATCTGGTCCGTAGCGCTTGTCCACTGGTACGACTATCCCGTGAAATGGGTCCGCGTCACGGCATACTGCAGCAGCATCTTTCTCTTCGTGATACAGTGCATCGCGCACATCATCGCATTCAACAACAGTTACAAGCAGGCTCTCCACAATCTCGAGATCTACTACGACGAAGACGAGGAGCACAAGATCAAGTGGATAAGGTTCTGTTACATAATCATGATGCTGACTCAGATGTTCGTCCTCGTGTACATGCTTCTTCCGCGCACGATGATGAAGGTCTATGTCCTTTTCTACGCCCTGTTCATGCTCTATTTCTCCACGAACTTCATCTCTTTCCTCGGCTCCCACAAGCTTCTTCTGGACGCTTTCGCCTACAGGACGCTTTCCGGGGAAGGCCTGCAGACGGCAAGAAAAAAACGCGGAGGAACTCTGAAGAAAACGGTGTCGGCCGAAGGCAAAGAGTTGATATACACTGACAAGGATCTTCAGAAACTTGATGCCGCAATCAGCCGCTGGGTCGAGGCAGGCAAATACCGGGAGTTCGACAAGACCCGCGACGAGGTGGCGGCGGAGCTCCACACCTCGAAGGAGCTGCTCCAGACCTATTTCTCGGACAAAGGCAAGGATTTCCGGACATGGCGCACGGAACTGCGCATCCGCGACGCGAAGGCCATGCTTCTGGCCAACAGAAACATATCGGTCAATGCCATCGGCGAGCGCTGCGGCTTCAGCGACCGCTCGAACTTCCACCGCCAGTTCCAGAAAGCAGTGGGCTGCTCCCCGAAGCAGTGGCGCGATTCCGGCGGGAAACTCGATGC
>CAVFTG010000015.1:0-3105 GCA_963625415.1 Barnesiella intestinihominis | reverse complement strand
GAGTAATTTCAGACAGGAGAAAACAAACTGTTTGATTTGTTTTTCATGAAACAAATTGTTTGATTTGTTTTTTGTAAAACAAATTGTTTGATTTGTTTTACACGATGAATTTCTTTACCTTTGCGAAAGAATCACAAGAGTGATACGATATATGGAAACAAAGGGTGTAATAACGGCAGATGTCATAGATTCTTCTTCAGTGACTTTGGAACTACGCAGAAGGCTTCTTGAGTCAATTGTGGATGTCATGGAAAAGGTGAAAGCGGTGAAACATATTGACTATGAGATATTTCGCGGAGACAGCATACAGGTTGTCGTCGAGGACTCCCGTGATTCCATGCTTGTGGGGATTTTAATGAAAGCCGGGCTTAGGAGCCGTACACCAAAATCAGAGCATACGATGTGGGATATGCGCGTCTCGATAGGTGTGGGGAAAGTTGAATTTGACGGCTCCGGCATTTCTGTTTCTGATGGGGAAGCTTTCAGACTTTCTGGGCGTGGTTTGGACTCAATCGGGAAATCTACGATCGCTGTCAGCACGCCTTGGACTTCAGTTAATGAAGAGTTTGCTGTAAGTACTCCATTTGTTGATGACACGATAACTAAATGGACGGAAGGGCAGGCATCTCAAATGTTCCGTGCCTTGCTGTATAATGAGAGCAATCAGGAACTGTCCGCCGTTTTCGGCGTGTCTCCACAGACAATAAGCAGGACTCTGATTTTGGCAAAAGAAAAACCTGTACGGCGTTTCATCGAACGCTTTGCCACTGTCTTGAACAATAAAATCAGCGAACAATGTCATTAGTCTATAAATTGCTTATCGCACATATTCTTGCGGATTTCTTTTTCCAGACAGATGCCCTTAACCGAGGCAAATATGCTCGTGACAAATCTTGTTGGAAATATCTCGGGCTACACAGTCTTATTCATGCTCTAACCGCATATCTGCTTGTCGCGCAATGGACTCTCTGGTATATCCCAGTCGTGGTCGGTGTGTCGCATTTCATAATAGACGCGATAAAATGCCGGCGGAACAAGGAAACCGCATTGTCATTCGTGCTGGATCAGACGGCTCACATCACTGTGATTTTTCTGCTTTCTGCAAACTGGCTGGAGTGGAAATCTTTCCTTACGGAACTGACGAACAGTGAAGGTTTGATGAAGTATGCTTTGGCATATATTCTCATGCTGAAACCGAGTTCAGTATTCGTGTCCGCCCTGCTTGGAAGATGGACTTTGAATGATTCTGACCGGCAAAGCCTGCCTTCAGCAGGTGAATGGATCGGGTATCTTGAGCGTCTCCTTATTTTAACGTTCATCATCATCGGCAGCATTGACGGCGCGGGCTTCCTTCTCGCTGCGAAGTCCGTCTTCAGGTTCGGTGACCTCAACAAAGCGAAGGACATAAAGATGACGGAGTATGTAATGGTCGGAACAATGACCAGTTTCGCAATCGCCATCATAGCCGGGCTATTGGCAAGGTAGCTGACGACTAAATCCCTATGTCCGTATTCCCGGCTACGATACCTCCATCCAACCACTCGAATATTTGAGTGGCGACAGCTATGCTTGTTCTTGTCGCGGCAATATGGAACTGATAACGGTATCGGCTCTCAAATGCTTTGTCTTCCGGAAGTGAATATGTCAACTGATTTCCGTCCTTAAGCATTATTACGATGAAAGATGTACCTTTGGCAACAGTTTGGGGGACTATAATGACATCGTTATATTGCGGAGAACTGAAATCTTCTGAAATGTCGGAGCCAATAGTGATTGATGTCTCTTTTCCTTGAGGTACTATGGTAATATTATTCACGGGTTCCGGTTTTGACACATCCACTTCGGCGGATAGTTTTGTCCCGCATATATATACATTGTCAATGTCATCTTTTCTCAACCCGTCGCCAAGAATTATCGCCACCTGCAGTTTGGAAAGCAAATGGTAGAAATACAGCAATACTTCGGATGCGTTGTTCGAGGATGTTCGCTTGGTATATAGCAAATCAGACCATACAAATTCTTTGAGTTTTTGCTGATTTGACGCTACGCTATGCCGAATCGGGTAGGACGGATATTCATCAGAGATAAATGCTGCATTTGTATGCAATGCATAGATTTCGATACTGTTGCTTTGCGGATAGTATAGTGGGGTCGCACTTATGAGATTACCCTTGCCGTGTAAGCATCCGATAAAGCACGGTTTCGATTGCTGCCGTCATGCAATATCCCGGCGATTCCTCCAGAATAGGCGTTTGAGATATATAAAGAATTATTCCAACTATGGGAGCAACTGCTATTGCTGTCTGTGCTTACCCCTCCGGTATTCCTGCATCCTGAAATGGCGACGTTATTTTCTGCATACCCTATGATACCTCCGGCGTGTGTGGCGATACCATCCCTGAAAGTGGAGCAAGATGCGTTTATCGTTCCATTGTTTCCACAATTTGTGATTACGCAAGCATATCCGTATGATGCGATACCTCCTGCATATAAAAATCCGCCATCGGAATCTTGCTCCGGGACGAGAGTGACAGTCGCCCCGTTGGTGCATAAATCAAGAAGTCCGCTATTGACATATCCGCATATACCACCGACATAGTTCTTACCCTCAATGATTCCTGAGTTTAGCGTAATGTCCCGTAATGCAGCCTGACTTCCTTTCATATATCCGAATAATCCGACATATTCAAGATTAGAGGTAATATTCACATTGGAGATAGAGAATCCGTTTCCATCGTATGTCCCGTAGAATGGTGTGTCTTCACTCCCTATTGGTATCCATTGTTCGTTTAACAAATCGATGTCATCTTCCTGTTTGTATTTTCCGCTTAATGAGGCTTTAGTTGTGTTTATGAGTTGCATCTCAGCAAAACTTCCGATAGGCGTATATCCATCTGTAGATGGACGGAAGCCAAGTTCTCCTGTCTTGTTGAGGTTGAGTGTTATGCTCTCGATGTCGCTGCGCCCAATCAGATAGGATTTGTTGAAATCCGGTAAATCAATGCTTCTTACCGTCTTTCCTCGGCCATTGAATCTTATAGTGTTGCCTGCTTCGGTAAAAGTCTTTTCTTTGGTTCCATCTATGTAATTGACTATATATCTGAC
>CAVFTG010000014.1:13950-19764 GCA_963625415.1 Barnesiella intestinihominis | reverse complement strand
TATCACGTCCATATTTGAAGGCAGTCTCTTCACGACCGCGAGCACAGGGACCGGAACATTGGCGAAATGGTCTCCCAGAATCTCCGCGCCGAATTCATCGGCGGCCTCGGGGTCGGTGTAGCCGCGATAATTGACATATGCCGGCGGTTCCCGGTAGCCGAGCTTTTCAGTGAGGGCGCTCCATGTGATTATGACTCCGTAAGACTCGTTGATTATTCTGTCCGAAGCGATGCGGCAGCGTGAAACGACATTGTCGTCATCCAGCACGGCCTCGATGAGCGGGGTGCGGATGTCCGCGAAGAAGCGGCATTTGAGATTCCTGCCGGAGTTTCCGGCGGTGCTGAACAGCGAATACCAGTATTTGTCGGTCTGGTAGCCCCGGCAATGATATTCCGTCAGGAAATCATCATCCTGAAGGGCGGCCTCAAAACCCTCGAAATCATTTTCCGCAAAGTTGTTCTTTATGTCGACCCAATTGATGAACGGGTCGTTCATCTTGTAGGACAGATATTTCAGACTGGCGTTGCTGAACGCTATGGCGAGAAAGGTGACGCACAGCACCGTGGTGAGCAGCCAGAGGCTGGAATAATTCTTTCCGAGCACAACCTTCCCCTCCCTTCGGATGAAGAGCCGGAAATAGTCGCTCGACAGAATTTCTTTCAATTTCATAGTCAGATTCTTTTCAGGAATTTCTCGAATTCGGATGCGGGATAGGTCTCGCCGCCGTTGCTCCAGTTGCCGTCCCCGTCCGGAGTGAATACGCTTGTCGAATCAATCACTCCATAGTGGGAGACTTCGTCACGGACGGACTGCGAACGGCGGCTTTCCTTACGGATTTTGATGATTACGTCGGCGAATGACACCGCAAGATGCATATCGTGCGACACTATGATTGCGGAACTCCCCTCAAGGGCGGAAAGTTTTGCCGAAAGCAGTTCCATCGCCCTCACCGCGTTATCGCTGTCGAGGTTGCCCGTCGGCTCGTCGCCGAACAGAACGGTGAAATCGGGGAGCACCGCTCTGGCGAAAGCGAGTCTCTGCTGTTGTCCTCCGGAAAGTTCATGTGTCATGCGCGTCCGGTCGATGTGGTCAAGCCCGAGTTCGGCAAGGACTTCGCGGGTCTTCTCGAAGGACGATTGCATGGAATAGCCCTGAAGCATCCTCGTGAGAGCGATGTTCTCGAATGCCGTGAAATTGCGCATCAGGTTGGTGCTCTGGAAGATGAAGCTGAAATGCCTCAGCCTGAACTCGGAGAGCACGGTGTCGGAGCAGTCCCAGAGTTTCGCGAGATCCGTGCATTCGTCGTCATTCCCGTAAAACAGGAATTTCGCGTCAGCATCCGGGACAATCGTCCTGTTCATCATTCCGAGCGTCTCGAGAATCGTGCTCTTGCCGATTCCGGACTCCCCCACGATGAAGACTTTCCGCCCCTTCGGGATGACAAGGCGGTGAATCTCGAGTATGACCTTCGAGACCCCCTCACGATAGTCCTTGTCGTAAGAGCAGCGCAGATTTTCTATTTCAAACAGTTTCATATCTTCCAATCTTATGGCAGGTCTTCTATCGGAAGCCAGTAGTAGCGCGAACCGTTGAATTCCTTCTTGTATTTGTAGTTCTTGCTCTGCCGGATGTTCTTCAAGTTGTCATATTTCCTCGTGAAGGTGTTTATGATGGACAGGTAGGCCTGGTTGCTCACAATCTGACGGTTGGAAACATCGTCCAGACGGTACTTCCTGAGACTCGACGCAGCTTCGTTCAGACCGCCTATGATACGGGTTATCTGACTGTTGTCCAGCGATGCCACATCCGCGTCCGTCATGCCTGGGGCGAAACTCCTCACCATGGCCTTCATCGCCTCGATGAAAGGGGAACGGTCATTGGCGACGGATTTTTTCGCGGCCTCATACACCGGAGCCATCCGCTTGAGCAGTTCATCGAATTCCTCCTGCGAGATGAATATGACGGGTTTGTAGAAATCGCGGCCGCTCTCGTCCTGACGGCTTGCATAGCCCTTGAAATTGATGAGTGACTTGGATTCGGCCAAAGCGGTGACATAGTCCTCGCCGAGACGGTTCTTCAGGAAGTCCTCGGAAATGTTGATGCCCTCCTGCCCGGTGCCGTTGCTCGGCCCGAAAACGACAGGTTTTTTGCTCTTCTCAGCGTTCTTTCCCGCGTTGACGATGAGATCCATCTGTTTCTGCACCGACTCCGCGAAGCCTCCGATTGAGGAGGTCATGTTTTCCGTCAGCTTCGCCGGGTCCATCCTTCCGTCGTTCACGGAAGGATCCGCCGTCCTGTGGCTGCACACATAGATTTCCGGGATTGAGTTGCCGTGATAGTCGAAACCGTCACGGGCTTTCGTGGCTACGGTGCTGACCTTGATTTCCGGATTGTAGGCGCGGTAGTTCGCGAGCAGGGATTTGCGTATCATTTCCGCGAGCTGCCGGCTGAACAGGCTGTAGGCGACGACATTCTTGTTCTGCACCTGGAAGCTCATGAGGCTCACCTTCTTGGAAACGAGCTTTTCTATGATGTCCTCCTTGGAATATCTGTTGTCATCGGCATCATTTCCGCAGTCCCCGATTACGAGCATCATGTTGCTCTCGTCTTCGTTGTTGTACAACCTGTCCAGAGCGGTGTCCATCCCGCAATAGAGAGCCTCCGTCTGAGTCTTGTCCAGCGGGGAGCTTTTTATTCCGTAGGAGCCGCCGCTGTCAAGGAAGGCGTTGATTCTGGAGATGTTGTTCGCGGATGTCATCGGCATGACTTCCACAAGGCCTGCGTCCCCGTCGGCATAGTCGCGGTAGATGACGATTCCCACCTTGATTTTTGAATTTTTCGAAAAATATTTCACACCTTCCTTGACCGCCTCCTTGACTGCCGGATAATAAGGCTCCATCGACGATGTGCCGTCTATCACGATGCCCAGATTGATGTGCATCATCTTTTCCAGCAGCTTCTTCTTGCTCTCGTCAATCTTCGCCGCCGGGTCTTCGGACTCGGCCTTGGCGGTACCCGCCGCCTCACCGCCCACGGTGCCGAAAGTCGACATGTTGTACACGGTCTGGGAACCGTTGTCCAGTATCGGATAGCGGAGGTTGTCCCCGTTCATGCGGTAGAGGAACTGCTCATATTTCGGAGATTCGATTTTCTCGAATGTTATGCGGCTTATCCAGTTCCCTTTCAGTTCCTTGTTCGCATAGACATAGGAACAGATGTCACGGGCCGCGAAATATTCGACGTCATCGTGTTTCCATGTCGGCTCAAGGCAGGAACGCTGATTCCACGGGACATAGGACTGATCCGGCACCCAGTAGTAGAGGACCTGCGAAGAATACTGGCCGTCCATCTTGCTCTGTGTCGAGAGCAGCGCCATGCCGTTGCTGCGCTTCATTATGAAGTAGAAGTTCATGTCCGTCGCCAGCCGCACTTTCCGGGCATTGACATCCGGCGCGAGGTAACCGAAACCGACATTGGTCTTGTCGTCGACATTGTCGAGATTCACGCAGAGAAGAGCCTTGTAATAAATGCCCTGGTCATCGGTCGGGCATGACTGCCAGAGAAGCAGCCTGTCCATCGGAATCCAGCCCCTGCACACCGCAGCTTCGGAAATCTTGGGATAGTCGGTAATCTTTTTCTCGGCATAGACGAGAGCCATTCCTTTCTCGATTCGCGCTATGCGGAGTTCTTCATTGAATTCGAGCGCCGAGTACTTCCTTCCCGAGACCGACGGGGTGCTGTAAGTCACGTTGTCCGCCCTGTCGCTATAGACCGTCCAGAAAGTCCTGGTGTCCACGGACTGTCCGTAACCCGACTGTGCTGAAGTCGCCTTCGCGGCCGTTTTTTCGGAAAACAGGCTTCTGGCAAGCTCCTGAGGCCGGCATACTGTGCATTTTGACGGCAGTTCGACCTGTCCGTAGGCTGTCAGCGCAATCAGGATGAACACTGACACAATTGAAAATCTCTTCATATGCATATCACTCTCTTTTTCACCACGAAACTGTTTTCTTTCTACAGTTTCCAATATGTCAACTTCACTAATATATCAACGGAATGAAATCAATCCCCCCGAAAAGCCCCTTTTCTCCGAACGGGTGCTCTTCATCCACGGGGAGGAAATCTTTCTCATCACTGTAGAATTTGAGGTCGAGACTGCCTTTTTCCACAAGAGCGGGCATCTCCATGATCCATGAAAGAGCCGCTATCACAGATTCGTTATAACCGAGCGACCAGAAAGTGGAATTGACGTACCAGTCCCATTCCACGGAGCTGAACGCAGGCCCTCCGTCAGCCGTCGTCTCAATCTCGTTGAAAATCTGCGGAATGCGTTCAAGGTCGGTTTCCACGTCTACATCATGGCTGCGCTTGCTCTGAAGTTCATCGACGATGATGTCAAAGTCCTTCGGATTTTCATTCCCGGTGTTCACCCGGACAATCACCGGATAACTGCCGTTGGCGAGATAAAACACTGCGGAACGGAATTCGGGATAGTTCAGAACGTCGATATAGTATTCCTTCAGGATATAGATGAGTTTCTGGGTGACCGTATTCTCGTCATGCGCGATGTAAACGAAACGCAGCGCCTTGTCCTGGGCTGAGGCTCCGAGAACGAAAATCACGGAAAATACAAGTGCCGTCAAGATTCTTCTTTTCATCGCCTACTGTTCAGTTTTGATTACAATGGTCATGGACTCGACCCTGTTGAACCTGTCATATTTCACGTCCCGGACTTCCGACACCGTCCATCCCTGCGATGACAGGTCGGTGCCAAGCTGGCTCAGGGACTGCGGGGTGGCGACTCCGTCCGCGATTCCCACGAAATTCATTTTCAGCGTCGGAGTGAAATGACGGAAGAAATTCTTGTCTGTGGTCGTGTTCAGCTGTTCGACGATTTTGACCGCCTTCCACTTGTCCATAAGCCCGAATCCCTTAACCGGGCGTTCTTCCACAAGTCCGTCCGCATTCGTCACGCGAAGAAGGTATTCCCCGCTTCCGGCAGGCAGAACTCCGGTGAAATTGGCATAAGGTACACCTCTGTACATTGTGATGTCGGCTCTGTAATGCTCCTTGCCGTTTATGAGTTCGGCGGAACCGGACTTCGCGTCCTCTGTCAGCGTCACGGCGAAGTTATATGAATATGGCGGTTCCTTGGCGCCTTCTCTCGGCCATGTCGGACTGCCTGTGGAGGCAATGAGTTTTACCGCCTTCGGCTGTTCGGGCTGCGCCGCATCGGCACGATTTTCCGCATCGCCTTCCCATGAATCCGCATTGCAGACATCGTCCGGATCAAGGTCTCTTGTGGCCGGGTCATCCGGATACGCCTCCGCTGCTGCTCCATTGTATGTCGGATCCGATTCTCCGGCATGACCCATTCCGGCTGCTTCCGAACCATTTATGATGCGCACGGCAACGTCCTCCTGAGTACGCTCCTTCCGCACGAGATACGCTCCGCCGAAACCTGCGGCGGCGCAGAAGAGAAACACCAGCGTGATACCGGCAATATTCATATAATCTTTTCTGTCCATAATCACATAATCATAAAACTGACAAACCGCTAAAATTTGAACATCATCCCCAATTCAGGCCATAATGCCTGCCGCTTGTACGACACGCAGTCCGCGAACGAACGGGTGACCACATTGCTCCACCCGTCAATCTGCGAATACACCACCGGGAAGACGGTATTCTCTGAAAACCAGACGGCTCCGGCCGACTCATGCAGGTTGGAGATTCCGGTCTCATAGCCGCAGCGCGCATAGACCCAGACATATCCGGAGTAGATGTCAACGCTGAGGGAGATGCCGGCGGTGAGAC
>CAVFTG010000014.1:9870-13940 GCA_963625415.1 Barnesiella intestinihominis | reverse complement strand
ATCAGCATGGGTGACTCCGGTGAAATAGACTCTGGCTCCGACATCAAGACCGAGGAGAACCCCCTTCGCCAGCCGTATGTCGAAATTGAGATACACCGGAACATATATATCCTTGAACGACAGTTTGTTCTCCGCGACGGATATGTAATACACCCTGTCATACGCCACTCCGGAGGAACTGTTAATCCTGTAGGAATACGAGATGTCGCCTGCGGCAAGGTCAAGAGAGCTGAACGAGCAGCCCGCACCGGTGAACAAGCTGACGGTGAACCCCCTCCCGACCGGAATCGCATATCCCAGATCCGCTCCGATCTGCCACCCCCGGGATTTCTTCGTCGACAATTCGTCCCCGCCGGTAATCTTCAATGAGCCTCCGGCAGCATAGCCGGTGCGGATTTTCGCCCTGAAACGGGTCGATTTGTAACTGTTGGTGAAATAGTCGTATTTTTCCGTACGCGCATAATAGTTCTTCCTGATTCTGACATCATCATTCCACGGTGTCACAGCGCCTTTCGGCATGAAAGCCTGGCCGAAACTGTTGAAACGCAGCGGCCCGCCATCCGCCCGGAGCCTGTCGTCCCTTTCATCGGATTTCTCGAGGACATCGAAAGTTTCCGGCAGATCCGGCGTGTCGGAATCCACGGAAGATGCGATGCTCTCGATGAGAAAGTCATCCTTCCGCTCGTCATAGACGCAGGAGAGTTCCACATGGAGATCCGTCCCGTAGTATTCTTCAATCGAGAAGAGAACTCCGTTGACATCGTTGTAGGAAAACCGCTTGTCAAACGAAAGGATGCAGCGCCACGCCCCGTCGGAGAAGCTGTAGTCACCCCTTTTGAGATTTTTCAGCGTAACCATGACATTCTCCCTTGCGGAAAGAGTGTCCGCATACTCCTCCGCAGTCAGCACCTTCCCGAATGAATGCTCCGGGAGGTCGCTGACCACGGGGACGGAAGGGTCAGTGCACAGATTGAGAAACGAAGCACGGTCCGCCCTGTCACCGAATGCCGAGCAGTACTCGTAGCTGTCCGCCAATTTAAGCAGCTTTGCATTGAAGGAACGCCTCCGGGCATCTGACAGGTCTTGAGCCTGCACTCCCGCGCACATGCACAGGAACAGGAATAATGAACCGCAATACTTCACCAATTTCATCGTATTCCAGCGTTATATGAAAAAATTCAGCACGACTCCGGCGGCAAGACCCACTGCGACTGCTCCTGCATAGAACCACCCGTACGGCACTTTCGACGAAGACTCTCCGGCATCATGCTTCCGTCTGTCACCCGGGGTGAATTGCGGCTGCACATGGCGCGTGCCCGATGCGGAAATGCTGCGTCCTTCCGAAAGCCGGTTCAAATCCGCAAGCATGGACTCCGCGCTCTGGTATCTGTTCTCCCTCTTCTTTTCCGTGGCCTTGCGGACAATCTCGCGCAGCCCCCTGTCCTCAATCTCCTTGAGAGGCAGTTCTTTGGTCAGCTGGGCCTGAAGAACCTCCTGATTGGAGCCGGTGAACGGAAGATGCCCTGTCGCGAGCTGGAACATGAGAACGCCCGCAGCATAGATGTCGGTCGGAAAGCCCTGGTTCGGGATGTCGCCGATGGCGAGTTCCGGCGCCGCATAGTTGACCTTGCCGATGAACGAACCCATCTTGGTGCCTCCGCCTCCCGCCGAAGACGTCCACGAAGCAATCTGCTTGCTGACGCCGAAATCTATCAGCTTAATTTTGCGGTCTATCGTTATCATTACGTTGCTCGGGTCGATGTCCCTATGGATGTACCCGTGCGCATGGAGAGCTTTCAGACCGGAGAGAAGACCGGACATTATCGTGATGACGGCTTTTCTCTTGTCAGAGAAATACATCTGATAGATTTCCTGCGCGAACTGAACCGCGATTCCGGACTTGTCATAGGTCATTCCGGAAAGCACATGCTCGAGATCGACACCGACAAGACGCTCCATCACCATATAGTAGCGTATGACGCCCCTCCCGGTGACCGCGCTCACCTCCGTGTTCGGAACGAATCCGTACATCCGCAGCAGGTTGTCGTCATCAATCTGAATCGACGACTCCCGCCGCGCCCTCTCGACGAGTTCCGGATTGGCGGCAATCTCTTCGCGGATTTCCTTTATAGCCACCGGATTGTATTTTCCGGTGGCGTCATCCACAATATAGCCCTGGAAGATACGGCCCATTCCGCCCTCACCGATCGGTGCGCTGTCACGGTCGTATTCGTAATGGAAACCGTTCGCGTGTTCGTATTCTCCCTGAATTCTGATTACGTTCATAACCTTTATTTCACGACTTCAAATATCGCCGCCTGGCAACCTTCGATAAAAGGCAGTACAATGTAATATCCCGGAGCAAGGTACGGCAGGACAAGTTCCGCTTTTTCGGAATTGAAAGTGACCGAAGAAATGTCGCAGGCCCCTGAAATATCGTCCGCACGGTAATACGGATACATCGTCTTGTCCTTAAGATAGATGCGCTCGCTTTTGAGCCTTATCACCTCAGGATTCACGGAAGTTTCCCCGACAGGCACGGAAAGAACGACTTCTTTACCGGAAACGGACATGACGTTCAGGTTCTTGAGCACGAGCATACCGTCGGATTCCTCGACAAGTACGGCCGGTTTGAAGCTCTGCCCGTTCAGCTTGACTTGGGCAAGGTTCGCGGCGAAAGTCGAATCCTTTGCTTCTTTCAACTCCTCTCCTGACCTCTCACCTGACTTATTTTCCTCCGTATCCTGTTCTTCTGCAGGTCTGACATAGTCCGGATTGGCGATTTTGACATACTTGATGATCTCACTCGTCGGAACCGTTCTCTCGGACATATTAGCCTTGGATTTGATTATCAGGGATTTACCCATCAGACGGGAAACAATGAAGCCTTCGATTATCTCTCCGCTCCTGAGATCTATACGGTCAAGGTACTCAACCTGACTCCATATGGATTCATTCGGATCCGCAATCTCCGAAGATATGCAGAAGACATTTCCGTAGTCAAACACGACAGTCGAAGAGTCGGTAAGTTCCATCTTATAGTTCTTCCCGAGAACGGTCTCGACTATATGCCCCTTGTAGTACCGTCCGGTATTGAGCACCATGATATCGAGAACCCCGTGGCTGAAGTCTTGATTCCTTGTGAGTTTTTCCGTCTTCTCAAGCTTGTCCCATCCGATTCTGTGGGTCGTGTTCTCAGTCTTGACGCAGACATACTCCCCCGGGACCTGTTCGCAGATGTAGCCTTCGTATATGCTCCCGTCGGTCACATATATCTTCTCCGGATTCTGCCCCGATGCCGACAGCGCCGCCACGGACAAAAGGGAGACCAGCAAAAACAATCTTTTCATTCCTTTCCTATTTTAAGAGGTTGACGATATTCTCGGCCTTTTCGCACTGATTGTATTCCTTCCCGCCGTAAAAAGCCTTGGACATCACGCCGATGAGATAACCGTCCTCGTCAAAGACCGGAGAACCCGATGCTCCGCCGGCGATGATGGCGTTGATTCCGTAGGTGTTCTTGTTCACGTTGGTGATTGCCCCGTTGGTGAACGTCGCCTCGACCGCCTTGTCTATGAACACGTTGTCATGTCCGTTGTCCTGAAGAAGGAACGGCACGGGATAACCGAGGGAATAGATTTTCGAGGCTATCGGCATGTTGGACTTTATCGTGAGAGGAACGCAGGTCGCCCCTTCCGGAAGACGGCCAGTCACGGTCTGCAGAACTGCAAGGTCGATGTCCTTGTCCGCGCTCTTGTTGACTATGCGGCAGTTGACCCAGTTGTCCTCCTTGTTGTACTTGCCGTTCGGAACGATGCGTATGTATTTGAAGATGGTCTTAACCGTAATGTCGGCGTATGCCGGCTTGTTGTCATACGCCGCGCAATATGCCTCTTTCACCCAACTGGCGATTGTCTCCTCGCTGCCGTACTGGACAGGGTCGGCCACATGAAGATTCGTCACCAGACGGCCGTCCTCGGAGACGAAGAATCCGGTCGCATGCGCTTTCGCATAATACATCCCGTTATAGCTCCGACCAATGTCGAGAGTACCATGTTCGTTTTCTTCGA
>CAVFTG010000014.1:0-9860 GCA_963625415.1 Barnesiella intestinihominis | reverse complement strand
CCAGCGGGATTGTCGAACTCAGAGGAGACGAAGCCTGAAAATAGAATCCGACCTCTATCAGAGCCACGCTTGACGCATATCTGTCATAAATTTTCTCCGGAGTCACAGGCTTTGAAATAGGGCCTTCCTCCCCGGTGAACCATCCGAACGGGTCGCGGATGCCGACAAACACTCCGAATGCGACGAACACTGCGGCTATGCACGCTCCGACAATCGCGGCGGTGCTGACCCCGCCTGAAGATTTTTTCACAGGATTAGGCACGCTTACGCCTCCGCAGATGATTTCGTCTTTGGATGAAATCATGTAATCCTGATTTTTCGGAATGCGCACACCGTTCACGAGAGTGCCGTTCGTGCTGTGGTCATTTATGTACCATTTGCCGTCTTTCTTCTGTTTCACGGTGGCATGGAAACGGCTGACTCCGGAGCCTTCAATCTGAATGGCATTCCGGAAGTTGCTTCCGATTCCCAGAACAGCCTTCACGTCGGAAGCGGTGCGGACTGTCGGAACGGCCGTCCACTCGAGCGGCTGATCCGCGAAAACCACATTGTCCCGGCGGGTTACCGTAATCTCACGATCCGGGGCTATCTTCGATCCGTTGACATATGTTCCGTTGGAACTTTTCGTATCCACGAGAATGATGTCACCGTTGTCGAGAAGTGTCAGTTCCGCGTGGTTGTTGCTTGCATATTGGCTGTCGAGGACTATGTCGCACTCGGGCGCACGTCCAATTTTGATAAGTCTCATAAGTAAACGTTTTTTGGATCCACCTTTGTCCGGCGGGTTGGATTATCAGTTAGTATATCGCATCGGGAACCGGCTTCGGCGCCTCAGGTTTCACAGGTTGTTTCTTGACGACCTTGGGCTTCGGAGCCGTCTTGGCCTTTTCTTCCGTGGCCTTCTTGTTTCCGTCGACGACTGACGGTTTTGTCACAGGTTCAGCCTCCACTGTCTCCGGGGTGACGTGCACCTGACCGGGAATCACGGACTCGACTGTTCCCTTTTTTTCAGTTTTCTCCGCCGGATGCGTGACGGCATATCTGATTCCGAATCCTGCGGCGAGAACCACGGCGACGGCGGCGGCCGCAGAAGAAAGGACAACCGCCAGCGTCCTGTCTTTCGGAATACGGTTCCAGTCAAGATCCTCCATGTGGGCGAACGAAATCGTGTCCCGTCGCGTCACCGGCACTTTCTCGTCGGACGAGATGCGGATTCCGTTGACATAGGTCCCGTTCCGGCTCTGATCCGTTATGAAATACTTGCCGTTGCGTCCCACCTCCAGAATGGCGTGACGGCGGCTTACGACATCCGTTTCATCGTTCAGGACAATGTCGGACTGCAAGTCTCTGCCTATTGTAAAATAGCGTTTCATACATCATTGATTTTTAAGGTTATTCCTCCGGTTCTGTCTGCGATGAATCAGATGCGACACCATCAGCGGAGGCAGGCTTCGCCTCAGCGGATCCTGAGCCACCAGACTGCGCCTCAACAGATTCAGGTTCAACAGACACCGCCTCAACAGACTCCGTCTGATTTTCCGAAGACTTCCCGAAGCACAGGAGGTAAACGTTCCCGGCGATGCTGAGCAGAAGCAGAGCGGAGATTATACCGATGATAAGCTTGGCTTTTCTTGTCATTTTTTCCTTAAGTTTTGAGTTTCCCAGAACCTCAATGAAGGCTATGGTCATGTTGTCGTAACTTCCGCCCTTTATCCGGCCGGTCTTGTCAACACTGTCCGTGACTTTCATGACGACATCCCCGGTCTTGGCCTTTTCCGTAAGCATGGACAGGAGCTCACTCTCCTTCATCACGCCCCAGATTCCGTCCGTACACAGCACGAAGCGGTCGCCCGATTCATAAGGAAGGACTTCAATCTCAGGTTCCACCTCCGGGAAGATGCCCAACCCCTTGGTTATGATGTTGGAATTTTCCGACAGTCTGGCCTGTTCTTCAGTCAGGACGCCGCTGCGCACCATGTCGAAGACCATGGAGTGGTCAAAGGTGCGGAAATGCTTGCCATGTCCCCTCAACTGATAGACCCTGCTGTCGCCCAGATGCGCGACAATGGCATGGACATCATTGACGATGAGCAGCGTAAGCGTCGTCCCCATTCCGGAAATCCCATGGGCCGCCGCGGCTTCCATGACATCGGAGTTCGCCTTGCATATCGCACGGCGGACGACATCCACGTCGGATTCAGCCGCCTCTGCGGCAAGAAGAGTCGAAAGGAGGCTGCTTACGGCCACGGACGAGGCAATCTGACCTCCCTGCATTCCGCCCATGCCGTCACAGACGGTGACGGCAAAGCCGAGCGGAGTGTCACAGTAACCGTAATAGTCCTGATTCTCGCTTCTTCCGCCTATGCGTGTTTCGATGACTCCCCGGATTTTGGATTTTGTCTTTACGGCTTCCATCCGGGCGCTACATTACAATTGTTCCCCCGTTAGGTTTCTGAGGTTCATTCCTCTGTTGTGGCTGATTGGCGTTCTGCTGGCCGAAAGGGCTTCCGAAGCCTCCTGCGAAAGGACCGCCCGGAGCCGGAGCCTGCCATGCCTGGGCAGCCTGCTTGTTCACGGGGAGAAAATCCGGTGACGGCTTGAGACCGAGAGACTTCACATCTATAAGGACAAGGTAGAATTCATAATGCTCTCCGATTCTGATTATGTCACCGTTGTGGCATTCCTCCGGATTGAATCCGAGCGTGCTTCCGTTGAGAGTGGTTCCGCAAGTCGACTGAGTGTCCTGGATGAACACGAGAACGCTGTCCGGATTCTGCATCTCGCGGACAACAATCTGGGCATGATTGTCGGAGACTGTCGCTTCAGGCAAGTTGATGGCGCAGGTGGCTGCTCTTCCGATGGAGTTCGGGCCGAGGTAGAGCGGCCAGTACTCTCCGTTTGCAGTACGGGAAACGCTGTAGAGAAAGCCCATTATCGGCTTATGCAGCTCTTTGGCCGCAGACGGAGCCGAAAACGCCTGTTTCATTCCGGGGAAGACCGTCCCGTTGTAACTTGGGGTTGATGGTTGTGCTTCAGGCGCGAAACCTGCTGGTGCAGTGGCCGTCTGGGAGCCCATTCCTGGGACAATAGTTTTGTTGTTGCTCATATTGATGTTAGTTTGGTTGATTTCAGCATTGGCACCTCCATTCCTGTGACATAAAAAAAACGAGAGTGCGGAGCAGTTATCCGCTTCCATCACAACGGGGTTCTGGAATCACCCAAGCACAAATGGAAACACTCCTCCACACTCGTATTGCTCGGATCAATCCTTCGCAAAACAAGAATGAAGCGATGCCGTTCCCCCTGTGCTTATTGAATTTTCCAGATTCCGTTGCAGGGATAAAAGCCAATCACTTTCATCGAATATGTCGTGGAACACCACACCGTCCGCAAGGGTACGGAGCGGCATTCCGACCACAAATATATGTTTTTATTTCAATATGGACAATTTTTCCTTTTCTATGGGCATTTTTTCTTTTTTCTTTTTCGTTTTCCTCTTTCTTTTGCCTACATTTGTTTTCCGTCGGACGCAGCCGCGTCCCGAGCCATGACTGACATATACATATATATACATATTTTTAACACACGGCAATCATGAAGCACGCGTTTGTTTTCCCCGGGCAGGGGGCACAGTTCACCGGAATGGGACGGGATCTCTATGAAAAGGGAGGTGAATGGAGGGACATGTTCGAGAGGGCTAATGAGATTCTCGGATTCAGAATCACTGACATGATGTTCGAGGGGACGGCGGAAGATCTGCGGCAGACGCGGGTCACACAGCCGGCGGTGTTCCTGCATTCGGTCGTGAAAGCTCTGGGATGCGGGATGCCCGACATGGTGGCCGGGCACTCGCTCGGAGAGTTCTCCGCGCTTGCTGTCTGCGGGGCGCTGGAATTCGAAGACGCGCTGAAGCTCGTAGCCGCAAGGGCGGCGGCCATGCAGAAAGCCTGTGAGATGCGCCGGGGAGCCATGGCGGCGATTATCGCACTCGCGCCCGAGATGATTGAACGGATTTGCGCGGAAGTCAGCGGGAGGAGGTCTGACGCTGAAACGGATACCGCCACGGGGACGGGCGTCGTCGTGCCTGCGAATTTCAACAGCGACGGACAGACCGTGATTTCCGGGGATGCGGCGGCAGTGGAGACGGCCTGCGAAAAGATGAAGGAGGCGGGGGCGAAGCGCGCTCTGATACTGCCTGTCGGGGGCGCGTTCCACTCCCCTCTCATGGAGCCTGCGGGAGCCGAACTCGCCGAAGCGATTTCCAAGGTGCGGCTGCATGCTCCGTCATGCCCGATATATCAGAATTTCACGGCACAGGCCTCGACAGACCCTGAGACCGTCAAGAAAAACCTTCTCGCACAGCTCACCGGACCTGTCAGATGGACGGAGACAGTCAGGAACATGGCGGCGGACGCGGCGGCGGAACTCGGAGTGCCGGCTGCGGAAGCCATAGATTTCACGGAATTCGGCCCGGGGACGACTCTGACCGGTCTGATTCAGAGAATCGCCCTGTGACTGATTCACCGACACCGCACTGCTGCGATTTCCGCATCCGCACATGCCGAAAACACAATCACATATGATGACATGCGACAAAACTGCAAATCGGGAAATCTGGGTTGACTGGCTGCGCGTGGCGGCCTGTCTCATGGTCATGTTCGTGCACAGCACGGAACCGTTCTATCTCGGAGGAGAGGGCAGCCTGATTCTCACAAAGAGCGACGCTCTCTGGACGGCGTTCTTCGACACGTTCTGCCGGGCCTGCGTTCCGCTCTTTCTAATCATGTCCGGCTACCTCCAGTTCCCTCTGCATTATCCGACAGGAGAGTTTTTCAAGAAACGGGCTGTCCGCATCCTGCCTCCGTTCATTCTCTGGAGTCTGCTCTACGCCCTCGTCCGGGGCGAGCCGGCGGACAATCTGAAAAACCTGCTCCTTAACTTCAATTACGCGGCCGGGCATCTTTGGTTCGTATATATGCTCATAGGAGTCTATCTTCTTATGCCACTCCTCTCCCCATGGGCGGAGAAGGTGAGCCGCCGGGAGCTTCGGATCTATCTCGGAATATGGCTTCTGACCACGCTGATACCGCAGTTCAGAGACTGGGCCGGCGGAATCATGCCGTGCGTCTTCGGGCCTTCGGGCATCCCGAATCCCGCCCGCTATCCCCTCTGGGGCGAGGCGAGCTGGAACGCCTACGGAGCGTTCTACTATGTCAGCGGCATGATAGGCTACCTGCTGCTGGGGCTTTATTTCAGGCGTTTCGCCGGCGAGCCTGACCGCAGGAAGAGCCTTTTCATCGGGCTTCCCCTCATTGCGGCCGGATTTCTCATCAGCGGCTCCGGTTTTCTCCGCCGTATCCTGTCAGATGCCGGCGGCGTGTTCCCGGTAAGCGGTGACGTCAGCCTCGCCGTAGGCTGGGAGACATCGTTAGGATACGACTCCATCGGCGTGGCGTTGATGACGATAGGCTGGATCATGCTGTTCAGGAACATCAGAGGGAACGGCCGGTTCTACAGAAAGGTCATTCTTCCTGTCTCCGGAGCCGGCTACGGAATCTACCTCGCACACATGCTGGCGCTCGGATTCTTCGCCGGACTTTTCAGAGATGTCCTCGGAACCGGGTCCGACGGCGTTCTCGGGATCTGGACGACTCCTGTGGAGATTGCCGCCACGGCTCTCTGCGCTTTCATCTCCGTCTCCTTCCTCGCCGTGGTCATCCGCAAGATTCCGGCCGTCGGGAAAATCATCATGGGGTGAAACCGCCTGAAACCTCGCTTCCGGAAGGATTCTTCAAGACCGGCTTATGAAACGGATTTATGAAACGGATTTATGAAACGGGCGAAAAATTTTCGGGAACGGCAAGATTTGAGTATATTTGCAGTCTTGCCCGTAAAGACTCCGTTATCGTGCACGGAATGCGGTTCCGGGGCAGGTCTGACAATATGGAAACATGTTTTATAAAACAATATTAACTGATTAGTTATGGCAAACGAAAAGAAATTCGTCACTTGTGACGGAAACTATGCCGCCGCTCATGTGGCTTACCTGTTCAGTGAGCATGCGGCAATCTACCCTATCACGCCGTCATCGACCATGGCGGAATATGTCGACGAGTGGGCGGCGAAGGGCAAGAAAAACCTCTTCGGAGAGACCGTGAAGGTGACTGAGATGCAGTCCGAGGGCGGTGCTGCGGGAGCTGTGCACGGCTCCCTCCAGGCAGGTGCGCTCACCACGACCTTCACTGCGTCGCAGGGACTTCTCCTGATGATTCCGAACATGTACAAGATTGCGGGAGAGCAGCTTCCGACCGTGTTCCACGTGTCAGCAAGGGCTCTCGCGTCACACGCCCTCTCAATCTTCGGAGACCATCAGGACGTGATGGCCTGCCGTCAGACCGGCTTCGCGATGATTGCTTCCGCTTCCGTTCAGGAGGCGCTCGACATCGCGGCGGTGGCGCACCTCTCGACAATCAAGTCAAGCATCCCGTTCCTCCACTTCTTCGACGGATTCCGCACCTCGCATGAGATTCAGAAGATTGAACTTCTCGACGAAGACGCGCTCAGGGGGATGATCAGCACCAAGGCTCTCGCAAGGTTCAGGGAGCGTGCGCTCAATCCGGACGCTCCTGTCACGAGAGGATCCGCGCAGAACGGCGATGTGTATTTCCAGGCACGCGAGGCCTGCAACGGGGCTTATGACGCAGTTCCGGACATCGTGGCAAGGTACATGGGCGAAATCAGCGAACTCACGGGCAGAAGCTACCGTCCGTTCGACTACTACGGAGACCCGGAGGCCGAGAACATAATCATAGCCATGGGTTCGGTGACCGAGACAATCAAGGAGACAATCGACCACCTCGAGAAGGAAGGGAAGAAAGTCGGACTCATGATTGTGCGCCTCTACCGCCCGTTCTCCGCAAAATATTTCCTCAAGGCTCTTCCCGGGACAGTCAAAAGAATCGCGGTTCTCGACAGGACGAAAGAGCCGGGTTCACTCGGAGAACCTCTCTACCTCGACATCAAGACTCTCTTCCAGGGTCAGGCGGACTCCCCTCTCATCGTAGGCGGCCGCTACGGACTTTCCTCAAAGGACACGACTCCGGCACAAATCGTCGCAGTCTATGAAAACCTCGAACTCGCCGAGCCGAAGAACGACTTCACCATCGGCATAGTCGATGACGTGACCTTCAAGTCCCTCCCTGTCAAGGAGGAAATCTCCATCATGAAACCGGGCACGACCGAATGCAAATTCTTCGGTCTCGGTTCTGACGGTACTGTCGGGGCGAACAAGAACACCATCAAGATTATCGGCGACCACACGAAGAAATATGCCCAGGGCTACTTCGACTATGACTCGAAGAAGTCCGGCGGATACACCTGCTCGCACCTTCGCTTCGGCGACCTCCCGATCAAGGCTCCTTACCTCGTGTCGACCCCTGACTTCGTGGCCTGCCACGTCCCGTCATATCTTTCAAAATACGACGTGCTCGCCGGCATCAAGCAGAACGGAACGCTCCTGCTCAACAGTCTCTGGGACGAGAAGGAAACCCTCGAGAGGATTCCGGACCATGTGAAAGGCATAATCGGAAGGAAGAACATATCCCTCTACATCATCAACGCGACAAAGATCGCGGCTGAAATCGGACTCGGCGGAAGGACCAACACCATCCTCCAGTCGGCTTTCTTCAAGATTACGAACATCATCCCTTACGAGGAGGCCGTGACCTACATGAAGCAGGCCATCCTGAAGAGCTACGGCAAGAAGGGAGAGAATGTCGTGAACATGAACTATGCTGCGGTTGACCGCGGAGGAGAATACACGAAAGTGGAGATTCCGTCCGACTGGAAGGACATCACCGCCAAGTTCGAGAATCCTCACAAGGACCGTCTCGCGCCTTCGTTCGTCAAGGAAATCGCCGATGAGGTGAACGCCCAGTGCGGTGACAGGCTTCCTGTCAGCAAGTTCATCGACATCCAGGACGGCACGATGCCTGCCGGAACGTCGGCTTATGAGAAGCGCGGCGTTGCAGTCAAGGTGCCGGAGTGGAAGAGCGAGAACTGCATCCAGTGCAACACCTGCGCGTTCGTCTGCCCTCACGCAGCCATCCGTCCGTTCATCCTCACCGCAGAAGAGGCGGCTTCCGCTCCTGCCGGCGTGAAGAAGACGGCAGGAAAGGCCCAGCTCAAGGAATACACCTACGCACTTTCGGTTTCAGTCGCCGACTGCACCGGCTGCGGCAACTGCGTGGATGTCTGCCCTGCAAAGGAGAAGGCTCTCGAAATGGTGTCATATCAGGAGGATCTTCAGGAACAGGAGAATTTCGATTGGCTGCACTCGCACATCGGCTACAAGGAAGACATACTCAACAAGGCGGGCAACGTGAAGAACGCACAGTTCGCACAGCCTCTCTTCGAGTATTCCGGCGCATGCGCAGGCTGCGGCGAGACTCCGTACATCAAGACCATCACGCAGCTCTGGGGCGACCACATGATGATTGCCAACGCGACCGGATGTTCATCCATCTACGGCGCGTCATTCCCTGCAACCCCTTACTGCACCAATGCCCAGGGTCACGGCCCGGCTTGGGCGAACTCCCTCTTCGAGGACTTCTGCGAGTTCGGTCTCGGAATGAAGCTCGGCTCCGACAGGGCGCGCGCCACTGTGGCGAAGCTCATGGAGCAGGGACTTTCATGCTCCTGCTGCTCGGACGAGATGAAGGCGCTCTTCACTCAGTGGCTTGAGAACCGCAACGACGCGAAAGCCACACGGGAAATCGCCGACAAGCTCGTTCCGCTCATGGAGGCCTGCGGATGCGAAACATGCAAGGCTCTGCTGGAGTACAAGCACTACATCCCGGCACGCTCCCAGTGGATTATCGGCGGAGACGGAGCTTCCTACGACATCGGTTACGGCGGACTCGACCACGTGCTCGCTTCCGGCGAGAACGTGAACATCCTCGTTCTCGACACCGAGGTCTATTCCAACACCGGAGGACAGTCTTCAAAGGCCACCCCGGCCGGAGCGATTGCGAAGTTCGCGGCATCGGGAAAGAAGGTCCGCAAGAAGGATCTCGGCATGATGGCGATAAGCTACGGATATGTCTATGTGGCACAGGTTGCCATGGGAGCTTCCCCGGCACAGTATTTCAACGCCATCAGGGAAGCCGAGGCCTATGACGGTCCTTCACTCCTCATCGCCTACGCTCCATGTATCAACCACGGCCTCAAGGCCGGCATGGGTCTGAGCCAGAAGGAGGAGAAGCTCGCTGTCGAGTGCGGCTACTGGCACCTCTACAGGTACAATCCTGCGCTCGAAGGCACCGACAAGAATCCGTTCACGCTCGACTCCAAGGAGCCTGACTGGAGCAAGTTCCAGGACTTCCTCAAGGGAGAGGTGAGGTTCGCGTCCCTCTACAAGATGTTCCCGGACAAGGCTGCGGAGCTTCTTGAGAAGACCGAGGAGTTCGCGAAAGTCCGCTACGAGAACTACAGGAAACTCGCGCAGTAAGTCACCGCGCCGTTCCACTCATGTAAAACAGCCGTCAGGGCAATCCCCTGACGGCTGTTTTCGTCGCGCCCCGATCCAACGCAAAAAGGGCGGAAACCGTTCAAGATTTCCGCCCTTCCGTGCTCCCTTAGGGGCTCGAACCCTAGACCCCAACATTAAGAGTGTCGTGCTCTACCAACTGAGCTAAGGAAGCAATATGTCCGCAAGCTTTTTTTCAGGGGCTTGAACCCTGGCTCCCCAACATTATGTTTGTCGTGCTCTACCAACTGAGCTAAGGAAGCAATATGTCCGCAAGCTTTTTTTTCAGGGGCTTGAACCCTGGCTCCCCAACATTATGTTTGTCGTGCTCTAC
>CAVFTG010000013.1:19206-20915 GCA_963625415.1 Barnesiella intestinihominis | reverse complement strand
GTACGATGCAGTTGGTTGTCATATGCCGCTGCGGGAGAAGACCCAGTCCAGCCTTGCAGGGGTGAAACATTCGCGGCAGACAGCCTCGTGGTCAAGCCCGTCAAGTATATCGTAACGGCAATTGCCGCCTTGGGCGGTGACGGCATCGAAGAACGCCCCGTAAACTTCCGCATCCAGTTTCGCCCAAGTGTCTGCACTGCCCATAACGCCATAGGTGCGGCACAGCGCAACGGCACTTTCGTCGCAGCCGTCGGGGTTCGCCGCGCAGGGCATAGCTCCGTCGAACAGACCGGGACAGACAGAAATCATATTCCAAGTGCCTGCACCTCCGATTGACGCCCCGAAAATGTAAGCGGAAATGCCGTCATCGGTTTTGTATCGGAGAACCAGCGACTGCAGCAGCTCCGCATACTGTGTCCAGTTCGCCAGCCTGCCCTGAGAGTTCCTGTCGGGGCACTGGGGAGCAAGAATGATGGCATTGACACCATTTGAGGACATATATTCCGTAATGATTTTCGTAGCCGGCTCTTCAAGCTGGAGTTCGTTGTCGCCGCCTTTCAACGGCCCGCCGTGCAGTATGAGCACAACGGCCTGCTGACCGGAGTCATTGCCGCCCGTGCGGGCATAGCGGTAAGGAAGCGATGTCCCGTCAAACGTACAGATTGCATATTCGAAGACCGGTCCGGCATCTGTCTGTACGGCGGCGTTCACTTCGTCCGTCGCCGCCTTTGAACTGCAGGACATACACATAAGCAGGAGAATGGCGCATATTCCAGAATGCTTCATATCTTATTTTCAAGTGTTTGGTTTCGGGGGTTTAATTCAGAAACTCTGACAATTCTGAATCCGACATTCGCATATCCTTCCGACGGATTACGCCCCTCGGCGCGGTTTTCGCTGCGGCAGGATAGCCGTCCGCTGTCCCAGGCCCCGCCTTTAACGGCTTTCAGAGCGCCTTCGCGGTCCGTGTCCGTCCATTCCCAGCAATTGCCCCAGAAGTCAATTCCTCCGCAGGCCCCCGTCGTGGCCGAGTATTTTTCCACGGGCGTAAGGCAATGGTCCGCGTCGCAGTTGAAATCAGCGTCCTTCGGCATATGCCCGGCCGCCATCTCCCATTCGTCCTCCGTGGGCAGACGGTAGAATCGGCCGTCCTTCTCCCCGAGCCACTTGCAGTATAGAAGAGCTTCCCCGTAAGAAATGCCTGTCGCCGGGAGATTGGCCTGCAGGGTTTTATATGCCGGATCGAACAGGGCATATTCGCCGTTGGTCACCGGGGCGTATGCGATTTCCAGTGAAGGTGCGCCGATGAGCGGGAGAAAACCGTCCTTCGTGCTGCGCGCCCCGGGACGCATACGCGGATCCGTGAACCGGAGCATCGTCTGTCTGACGCGGTTGTCCCTGTCTGCAATCACCTCTTCCACGATTTCCTCCATCTGCCGGATTGTCTCACCTCTGACACCTTCGGCCTTGAGCTGGTTCAGTTTCTCCACCTTACGCGCTATCACCTCGTCATAATTGGCCTCCACCTGAAGTTTGAGAGCATCGTAATTTTCTGCGTCCGGATTTCTCCTGTAAGCCGAAATGCAGGCCTTGGTGGCTTCGTTAAGCCCCGGACGCTCTTTTTCGACGGTGGTCGAATACTTGAAGATTTTCGCCTCCGGATTGACTTGACGGCGGTTTTGTGCGGCTGCGCCCGTGCAAAGCAGAAT
>CAVFTG010000013.1:14458-19196 GCA_963625415.1 Barnesiella intestinihominis | reverse complement strand
GTTTTCATAACAGTTTGTATTTTTGTCCTTTTTTACCAATTTTTGTCACTATAACGCACGGCGGAGAATTTTGTTGCAGAAAAATTGTTGCAACAATCTCCCGGCTTCCGCGTTATATTTGCACGATGATACGCGAAGAAGCCATATCGCTCTACAATTCCTACAGCCGCAGGCTCTACAACAGTGCGCTGCGCATTGTGGGGGATTGCGGCGTCGCGCAGGAGATAATGCACGACACTCTTCTCAAATTCATCAGCAAGAGCGTCAGGACAGAGTCGGAGCAGCAGAAGAGCGCGTGGCTTACTCGCACCTGCATAAGAATGTCGATTGACTTCCTTCGCCGCAGGAAAAGCGAAAAGCTTATGTTGGAAAACATTCCGGCCGGGGAGGATGGGGATGATACGACGGAATTCGACGGGGACATTGCTCGCGATTATCTCCGCGTCAGGGACGAGATACTCGCTATGCCCCCTCCTTATGGCCTGATTCTCACACTGGTGCTGATTGACGGACTTGATTATGAGGAAATAGCCGGGATGACAGGGGAGAAGGAAGTCACGGTTCGTTCGCAGTATTGTCGGGCAAAAAAGAAACTGATTGAAAAATTACGCCGGAATGGATTTGAAAGATACAATGGTTAAGAAAGGTGAATCCGACCTGAAGGATGGATTCGACCTGAAAGACGAGTTCGAGATGAACCGCCCGTTTGTGGACAGTCAGACGCCTCCGCCCGGAGACTTTGAGCTGTTTATGGGGAAGGTGGACCGGAAAAGACGGTTCAATATGATGTTCTGGCCCGCCGTGAGCGTCTGTGCCGCCGCCATTGCAGCCGTGCTGGTCGTGTGGCATCCCTCCGGGCCGTCCGCAGAGAAGATTTACAGTGATTATCTCGCCTATGTCAAGGCGGCGAGGCAGGAACTGTCGCTCAGGGACGGCGGCGGGGAGTTGCTCGATGTGTTTGACAGCGTCGCGGATGAGGCCGTGCCTGTCATTCAGACATTGCCCGAAGACCTGCCCGAGTCTGACAGGACGCGGATAATCAAAGAGCACTACGGCACTATGAGAAACGGTCTGGAATCAATAATGGCAAGCTTGAAATAAATATGAAGAAAATTATCGTTACAATTATCATTGCATTGCTGACGCTGCCGTGCGTCTGCTCCCTTGATGCCGGGGAATATCCGCTGTCCGGATTTTCCAGAATCGACGCGTCCGGAATTTTCGAGATAACGCTGCGGAAGGGCAGCGGCTGGAGTGTCAGTCTGGAATGTTCGGATGATTTGAAAGACCGTATGGATGTCCGGGTCGACGGAGCGGCTCTGGTGCTCGGAATCAAAAACAGGAAGCCGGGGGAGCGCGGTTCGAAGAACTCCTATGCAAAGGTGTCTGTCACTATGCCGCTTCTCGCCGCCGTCACGCTTTCGGGCAGCTGCACCCTGATCTGCGACGGCCGCTTCGGGATGGACAAGGGAACATTCCGTATGGATTTGAGCGGAGCCGCCAGCGTGAAACACTTGAGGATGGCCGCGCACAATGCTTCCGTCAGCCTTTCCGGGGCATCGTCGGCCACTCTTGCCGGCCGGCTCGGCTGCATCGTGGCAGACATCTCGGGGTCGTCGCAGCTCGGGCTTACCGGACAGATTTCCACATTGAAGGCTCAGAGCAGCAGCGTGTCTCGTTTCATACTGAAACAATGCAGCATCGCTGATATGAAACTTGAGGCCTCCGGAGCCTCCTCGCTGCGCAGCGACGGTGAATCTTATGTGGTGAATGCCGGAATTGAGATGACCGGAAGCACTTCCGCCTCGCTCAGGGTGACTGAAACTCTGGACATCGAGATGACCGGCTCGTCCTGCATCACCTGCTCCGGCCCGGACAGTCTGAAAATCGGGAGGCAGGATCTCAGCGGCTCGGCAAGGTTCATCAGGAAGGATTAGTGGGGCGCTGGGGACCGTATCCCCCAGACCCTTGTGCCGGAGTGTCCGCGAGCGCAAGAATAGTTGGCGGTGAGGAAAAGAATGTCTACCTTAGCGGCCTGAATCGGCATCCGGTGTGCGAATCTGTCATCGGCCGCCTTGCGGCAGATGCGGAACTCAACGTAAAATTTATAAGGAATGGTATTGTCAGGAAAGGAATTGTCATCAAGCATAAAGGCGGAACTTGCGGAGCAGGTCAAGGGATTCCCGGAGAAGTACGGGCGCGTCCCTCATCTTGTCGTGGTTCTTGTCGGCAACGACCCGGCGAGCGAGTCCTATGTTGCCGGGAAAGCGAAGGCTTCGGCGCTTGTCGGCATCCGTAACACCACAATCCGCCGTCCGGTGACAATCACTGAAGAGGAGCTTCTCGGACTGATTGCCGAACTCAATGCCGACGGCGGCGTGGACGGAATCCTTGTCCAGCTGCCTCTTCCGGAGCACATCTGCGAAAGCAGGATTGTGGCTGCGATAGCGCAGGAGAAGGATGTTGACGGCTTCCATCCGCTCAACCTCGCCGCCCTCTACCAGAACCGCCCCTGCACGCTCCCCTGCACACCGAAGGGCATCATCCGTATGCTGAAGGCAGCCGGAGTGGAGACTGAGGGCAAACGGGCCGTGGTCGTGGGGCGCAGCAACATCGTGGGGATGCCGGTGGCGCGTCTTCTGATGAACGGGAACGCCACTGTCACCATCGCCCACAGCCACACCCTGAACCTCGGCGAAATCACCCGCGAGGCTGAAATCCTTGTCGTGGCGACCGGCCATCCGCACCTCATCACGGCCGATATGGTCTCCGACGGAGTTGTAGTGATAGATGTCGGCATAAGCCGCGACCCCGTGACCGGCAAGCTCATCGGCGATGTCGATTTTGAAAATGTCGCGCCCAAGGCATCCGTCATAACTCCGGTTCCCGGCGGTGTCGGCCCGATGACCATCTGTTCTCTGATGGAAAACACCGTCGAGTGCTTTCTGAACCGCGTGAAATAGACTTTCGGAATAATATAACTTGCCAAAACTGGGTAAAATGACACTGTTTTGGCAAGTTATTGTTTGGGATAACTTGCCAAAACTCGGATTTTTTCGTACTTTTGGCAAGTAATCTTTAAAATTCATTTATGGACAGTCTGATAGGAAGGCATAAAGAACAGGCCAAGATCCGGGAGTGTCTGGAGTCTGGACGGTCTGAATTTGTCGTGGTTTATGGCCGCCGACGCATCGGAAAGACATTTCTCGTCCGCCGTTACTTCAATGATCAATACGACTTCTCATTCGTCGGTAAACACAATGTGGCGCAAAAGCAGCATCTTGCGGAATTCGCAAAGGCTTTGCAGCATTATTCCGGGTCGTCTTTCACTCCTGAATTGAAAAGCTGGAGCGAGGCTTTTGACTGTCTGGCGGCATATCTGGATAAGGTCAGGAAGAAAGGCAAGAAGACTGTGTTCTTTGACGAGATGCCGTGGATGGATACTCCGAAGTCAGCTTTCGTCACTGCTCTGGAGAATTTTTGGAACGGTTGGGCGGCGATGCGAGACGATATCCTTTTCATCGCCTGCGGCTCAGCAACCTCGTGGATTGTGGAGAAAATCCTGCACAATCAGGGCGGACTTTTCAACCGCGTGACCCAGAAAATCTATCTGCGTCCCTTCCGCCTCCGTGAGGTTGAACAGTATCTGGAGGCACATCACTTCAATTGGGACCGCTATCAGATTGCCCAGTGCTATATGATATTGGGCGGAGTCCCTTTCTATCTCACGCTTCTGAATCCGCGCCTTTCGTTGCTCTCGAATATCGACGAACTCTTCTTTTCCGACACCCACGCAATGCTGCGGACAGAGTATGGCGAACTGTATTCAACCCTGTTCAAGCGGCCGGAAAACTATGTCTCTGTGATAAAGGCGCTTTCCACGAGAAAGGAGGGACTCACGCGTAAGGAGATTTCGGAGAGGACTAAACTCGGCGGCGCGGCTTTGACCGGAACACTCGCGGATTTGGAGCAGTGCGACTTCATACTTCCGTATTCGCAGTACGGCAATGTGAAGAACAATACGATTTATCGGATTAAGGATTTCTATACTCTGTTCTTCTACAAATATGTTGACGGTGTGGATACGAAGGATCCGAACCGCTGGACTCACCTTGTTTCAAGCCCGCAGGTTTCTTCTTGGCAGGGATTCAGTTTTGAACTTCTGTGCCTTGTCCATCTCGATGAGATGAAGCGCGCCCTCGGCATCGACCGTATTCTCAACGATGCGAGCGCCTGGCGAAGCCGTACTCCCGGCGACAACACTCAGATAGATCTTGTGATTGAGCGGGCTGACAGAAACATCAATCTTTGCGAGATGAAATTTTCAAAGGAGTTGTATGTCATTGACCGGGAATATGAGAAAAAGCTCCGCGAGAAAATGGCGATATTCCGCACCGCGACGGACACCCGCCTCAGCACCCGAGTCACCTTGGTCACGACTTATGGAGTCCTCAAAAACAAACATTCCGGCATAGTGGATGACGAGATCGTCCTCGATGACCTTTTCGCCATTACCGACGAGACCAAATAGTTTATATCCGACTCATTTTTGTTTTTCGCAAAAAACATTTTTGACTTTTCGTCAGAGACCGGAACCGGGAAAAAGTGAGTATGACGGTTTTTGAGTGATGGGGGAGGGTGTGGTTGCGGATTGTAAGCGATTGGCGCGGTACGGTTATGAAATGAAAGCTGAAGTTCGGAATAGCCGACGGACTGTAATCGCAAGTTGCTGAAAATT
>CAVFTG010000013.1:10806-14448 GCA_963625415.1 Barnesiella intestinihominis | reverse complement strand
ACCGGAAAAAGTGCGTCTGACGATTTGTGAGTGACGGAGGGATGTGCGGTTGTGGATTGTAAGCGGTCTGTGGGGATTTGGTTTCGGAATGATGCGCGGATTGCGCCGAGGGCGAAGAATCGTAATCGCAAGTCATTGAGAATGCGGCATCTCGCGGTGAAGAAATGTTTGAAAAAATCTTGCTTTTGTTTTTCTCTTGTCTTATCTTTGTTGCTCGTGCGAGGTGAAACGGAGGGATGGATTGCCGGGGAAGTCATGAAGACACCCGGACATTCTGAAAAGTCGGCGGCCGTTGAAGCAGCCGGGATGCTTTGAAAAGTCCGTTAGTCTTGCGCTTAGTGGTTAGCAATAGATATGAACTTTAGAAAAATCTTCATGGGGGGGGCAGTTCTGGCCTCCGCGCTCGGTTTGTATGCCTGCGGCACGGCGGAGCCTGAAAATTCCGTCAAGCCTGAGAATCCTGTCAAGCCTGAAAATCCTGTCGAACAGAAAGTAAGCGCGGCATTCGCGCAGGATGAAGTGTCCGTGCCGGTGAACGGAACGGGTGCGGTGACTCTTGAGGTCACTCCTGTGGACAGAATCGGCGAGGTGACGGTCACCGTGGCCGATGAAAGCGTCATCGTGATTACGGAGACGAAATCCACTGAAACCGGGGTCATCTACACTCTGACGCCGAAGAAACTCAGCTCGACCACAATCTATGCGATTCACGACGATTTTGAAAATCCGCTCGAATGTGCGGTGACAGTCATTCCGGTCGGCGTGGAAAGCGTAACTCTCGACAAGACATCCCTTGACCTCAAAGTCGGTGAAACGTTCTCATTCAACCCGATGGTAAGCCCGGCGGATGCGACCAGTCCTGTCCTGACATGGAAGTCGGACAACGAGGAAGTCGTGACCGTGGACAACGGCAAGGTGACTGCGGTCAAAGAAGGAACGGCGACCGTAACTGTGACCTGCAACGGGCACACGGCCCAGTGCGCGGTGAATGTTTCCACCACGGCGGCCGAGTCCGTCGCCCTGTCCTGTGTGCTTGCGGATCTTTCAAAGACCGTTGAGCTGACGGAGGGGGAGACGATTCTTGTGAATGCCACAATCCTTCCGGAAGACGTGACTTACCTCAATGTTGTCTGGACGGTTTCTCCTGAGACGGTACTCTCCTGCGAGTCTTTCGACGCTGTCGCGGACGACAATGTCGTGTCGGCTCACATTACGGCTCTGACTGAGGGCAGTGCCGTGGTGACTGCGAAAATCGACGGAGCGGAGGCAAGATTCGAGGTGAATGTCAAACCTGTCGTCGTTCCCGTAGCTGATCCTAAAGTCGGGGACTATTTCTATTCCGACGGAACATGGAGCGACGGCGGTCTCGTTTCAATCAATGAAGACGGGACGAATCCGGTGTGGAAAGAACAGAAACCGGCTCCGGAGGAAGGAAAGACAGTGATAGGAATCGTGTTCCAGACCAATCGGGACAGAATATACGAAGGTCTGACGGAGGCCGGTTACACGCACGGTCTTGTGATAGGGACGGCTGAGGTTTATGCTTCCTACACACTTGACGATTCTTTCGGGTGCATCGGCGGCGTGCGTTATACGGGATACCGTTGGTACAATGACATTCTCGGGAAATATTGGACGGACAGAGTGGTCAAGTACTATCCTGGGAATGATATACAACAATGTCCGGTATTTGATTTCGTCACGACAGACTACAGACTGCCTGCTCCTGCGGGGACTTCCGGGTGGTATGTCCCTGCGATAGGGGAACTTTGGGATTTCGTGGCAAATCTCGGCGGAGAAGAAATCGCCTCTTATCTGAAACTTTACCGTGACTACGGAATCGAATACGAGAGCGCGACCGACGGCTCTGTCGACCAGTCCGCTTTCGACATCACGTATCTTGAAGAAAAGAAGTTGACCTACAACCTGCTGGACAGGTTGAATTCCTGCTGGTCGCTGGTTCCGGAAGCACAGAGGGACAATTTGCGCTACATTTATGGAGCCAATCTGAGCGTCTGTCAGCTTATGTCGGCATCCGTCTATACCAAAGGCGAGGCCTGCTGCATATTCGGGATGACGAAGGACAACGGCTTTTCGTTTCAGGCAGGATGGCTGTACGGAGACCGGATGATATGCCATCCTGTGCTGGCTTTCTGACATCGAAACAATTCAAATCAGGTTTAATATGAAAAAAACATTATTCGCAGTTGCGGCTGCGGCAGCCTTGTTCTGCTGCTCCTGCACCCGGGATCTCGAAGACAGAGTAGGGATTCTCGAAGACAAGGTCGCTGCCCTTGAAGAGAAGGTCAGCACGAATGTGAACTCAATTGAGAAACTTCTTTCGGCTGCGGCGCAGGCGGTGACAATCACGAAGGTGGAGAAATCGGGCGATGGGTACACCATAACTTTCAGCAATGGTGAGGTTGCGACCATAACCGACGGAGAAGACGGAAAGGACGGAGAAGACGGAAAGGACGGAGAAGACGGAAAGGACGGAAAAGATGCCGTGACACCGACAATCGGATTTCAGGAGATAGACGGAGTCTTCTACTGGACCGTGAACGGGGAACTGCTCAAGAACGGGGAAGATAATGTTCCGGTGACAGGAAAGGACGGAGTTGACGGGAAAACCCCTCAGTTCAAGATTGAGGATGGCATTTGGAAAGTGTCCTTTGACGGGACGGAGTGGACGGAAGTTCCTGTGACGGGCACCGTGGCTCCGACTCTCGTGATGACTGAGACTGATACTGAATACGTATTCACGCTCGGTGACAATGTCATAAAGATTGCAAAATATTTCGACTTCGCGATAAAGGTCGAGAGCCATATCGTCAAGGTCGATCCGAAATCGGAATTCAAATTCGGCTACACGATTACCGGTGAGGACGAGACTGTCAAGGTGCTCATCGAGGCTGTGGGGGTCGATGCGGAACTGGTCGAGTCTGAGCATAAGGTCATTGTCAAGACCGGCAGCACGGTGGAGTCTGCCTATGTCCTCGTGAAGGCCGTCCGCAACAGTGACGGGAAATGGTCAGCACAGTACATCAACATCAAGAAAGAGCACTACGGAACTTTCGGCGGTGTGATTGTAAGTGATGAAAACGAGTATCTCAACTGGTAAAACCGAATGAATATGAAAAAGACATTATATATCGCAGCCGCGCTCGTTGTGCTGGCCGGCTGCTCAAAGAGTGAAATCGCACCGGAGGCTACAACCGGAGCGCACGATATTGCCGTTTCGGTAAAAGTTTCCGACGGCGGCACCAAGGCTGTATTTGACGGGGACAGCCACATCAAGTTTGAAAGCGGCGACGCTTTCTATGCAGGAGTGGCGAAGGCTGATGCTCCGGCGACCGCGATTCAGGTCGCGTCCAAGGCCGGATATGAAGCGAGCCAATATTATTCTACATTCAAGATTGACGATTGCGAGGCGGCGGAGCCATCATTCAGCGGCAGCCTTTACAGCATTGTTGATGCAGATTTTGCCGACAGCTACATTCTCTACGGCATTTTCCCGTCGTCACAGGCGTACGGGAGTAAAGATTTGACCAAATGGACCGTCACCTTGCCGGAAACCCAGGCATCCACCCAAAGTTCGTGGAGCGGCAAGGCGGATGTAATGGTCGCCAAGCCGACTGTGAT
>CAVFTG010000013.1:0-10796 GCA_963625415.1 Barnesiella intestinihominis | reverse complement strand
GACGAATACTCACGATGACAAATATCACGAGTATACGATGACGAACAAAGGAGAGAAAATAGAGTTCGCCCATATTTTCGGTTACGGAAAAATCAAGTTTGCGGGTTTCCCGTCAGAGTATTCAGACCTTGTTGTCAAGTCGGTGAAGATTGAAACGACAGATTCAAAGTATCTTGCAGGAAAATACACTGTTGACATCACCAAGGATGCCGGCGAGATTGTCGCGGTTGAAGGTGCGTCATACAACATGAAAAACTACATCAGCCTTCAGGGAGACGGGACGACCACAATTGCGGATTACACTGCGTGGTTTGTCGCGAATCCGGGTACATACAATGTCAAGATTACTGTGGCGACAGGAAAGGCTGATTTCATATTTGAGCGCGAAGGTCTGGTTATCAAGAGGGGGGTCATAGCCGAACCTACGGTCAATTATAAAGGAACGGACACCGTGGTTTCTCACGATGTCGCAATCGCTGAGGGCGCATCTTGGAGTATGAGCAAATTCTCCTGGAGCCAGTGCATTTCGACAGGCAGCAAGGCTTGGGGTGACGGGGAAGATAAGATGAACTTCAGTCTTACGTTCCCTAACGGCGAGAAAGACGCTGCCGGCAGCTATCTTTCAGTGACCGGCGGTTACAAGCAGAAACTGGCCACTCAGCAAGTTAAAAAGATTGTTCTTGCTTCTGAGGCTTATTTCAGCGGGATGAAAGCCGTGAAGATGAATCTTGGCATATACACGGCAGGCGTCACCGCAGACTTTACCGTGAGCGTAATCAACGGTGCCAAGACCACGGAACTTGGAAAGGTGACAGTCACAGGAGACAACTCAAGCACTGACGGACAGAACTACTATTTCAACACCACTGCGGAAAGCGAGACCGGCTCCCTCGTTCTCACCGTTGACAATTTCTCCGCTGACAAATATTGCATTCCTTACCTCGGGTGCATCGTGATAAACCCTGCTCCTGAAATCGTTCTGGGTGAAACCTCTCTCAAGCTGGAGAAGAATGCCGGTACGACAAGCGTGGACTGCACCGTTAAGGCCGCGACAGGTGACCCGACAGTGAGTGTCACTGATGATGCCGCATCTTGGCTCGGGGCAAGTTATGCTGACGGAAAAATCAACATAACCGTGACTGAGAACACCGGCGCGAAGAGAACAGGCGTCATAACTGTCAAGGCTGTCGGCTTCGCAGAGACCACGGCGGACATCACCGTTACACAGAAGAGCGCCACGGCTGTAGAATATACACTCAATGTAACAGCTGCCGATGTAAAGAAGGCTATTGACGCTGCTCTTGACGGTGCGGCTGCTGAGGATACATACAAGACGCTCACGGCATCTTTCAATGCGACATCAGTTGACGGAAAGACTTATCCGGTTCCTGTCACATTCACCTATATCAACTATGCGATAGCCACGGAGGAGTACTTTAAAGTTGCGTCCGAGTCTTATAGTACATTGTCGGAGATTAAATGCACATCAGAAGTTGGCGCAATCTCGAAATTTGTCGTTGTCGCAGATTACTATAACAAAGCTTCTTCTTATGCGGAGTGCTGTATGCAGTTCTCATCTGACGGGAAAACTTGGTCTAATGCTTCAGCATCTTATGTCAAGGGCGAAGACGGGTATTATACCAGCACGGCTCTCAACGAAGATGAAACCAAGACCTGGTTCAACATCAAAACTACAGATTGGGTAAAATATCTGAAAGTCAAGAGCTTTGAGGTGACTTTCGTGGTTGACTAATCAAATTCTGAATGAACGGAAATTTCATCAAAGAATATTTCAAGGCGGTTGTGGTTGCGGTTTTTTCCGCAGCCACAATTTCCGCTTGTGAGAAAAGCCCTGCCGCTAAGGATTCCGGATATGAAAAAGAGGATGTTGAAAGTTATGACAGCGAAATCCGTCTGACCGGGTCGAACATCGTGAAGGTGAATGCCGCAGAGTCGGAGTTCACCGTGACTTTCGAAGTCTCCGGGGCGAACAGTGACGGAACGGTGACCGCCGTTCCGGGCAATGACTGGCTCAGCATCGTGGCGGACAAGAGCGGCGGATCTCCAGCAGACATCCTCAAGTCCGGAGCTGGCGGGGATTCCGCTGACGGGACGTCCGAAGATGACGGTTCAGCGGAGGGGGAAGACACCCACGCCACCCGCAGCCTGAAGTTCAAGGCGGCGGAAAACGGTTCCGCAGGCTCGCGCACCGGTTCGGTGACTTTCAAGTTGGACGGTGCGAAAGACATCAAGTGCACGGTCATCCAGGCCGCCAATCCGGACTATGTGGTCAACCGCCAGATGACCTTCACCCTTGACGTGACCGACATTGCGGAGGCATCCGTGAGATTCACCGTCGCGCCGTCGATGTCGGATTCCTACTACCTCTACGCCTTCGTGACGAAAGAGAGTTACGACTCCTACGGCGGCAATTTCGTGGAGATGACCGTCAAGGAGATTCAGGAATATGCGGCAGAGTACGAGGAGAAATATGAGACTCCGTTCGTTCTCAAGAACCGTCTGTACAAGGGCTATGTCTCCACGACCGCAAGCGGGCTGAATCCGGACACGGACTATTATCTCGTGGCCTTTGACATCACGCTCGGCTACGGCTACAGCGGGAATGTCACGAAATTCCCGTTCAAGACGCATTCTGTGCCGCCTTCATCCGACGCGTTCACAATCACTTACAATGAAACGACTGGAGTCGTGATGTTCACTCCGGCAGAATCGGCTACCGGCTTTTTCTCTTTCGGAGTGGCTCCTCTTACTGTCTGGGAAGCCGCAAAAGCTCCGAGCGCACTGGTGAGCGAATACATAACCAACACTTCCTCTCTTCCGGTTTACAATACGTCGGATGGAGCCAGAGGACTGCCGATAAGCAAGTATTCGGACATCACAGATGACACCGATTATGTGGCGTTCGCTTTCTCCTACAACCAGTCAACCGGGAAAGCGTCCGACATTTCCTGGATTCAGTTCCATTTCAAAAAATAATATGAAACTTCATCGTATTCTCGGAATTATCTTTTCGGCGGGGCTGTGTCTTTCAGTCCTGCTTTCCTGTGATAAGGGCAAGGAAGGCGGGGAGGAGAATTATGACTCCTCTTTCGTCCTTGCCGAAACTGTCCTGAAGGCGGACATCGGCGGCGGGAGCTTCACCTGCGAATACCGCATCTCAGGCCCGCAGGAGGGACATAAGGCCGATGTCGAGTCTGCGGCCGACTGGATCACGGTGAGCTCGGTATTCTCCACGGAGTTCAGCCTCGGCATCGCGGAGAACGGCACGGGCAAGGATCGCATGGGCGAGGTCAGGCTGTCCTGCGGCAATGTGAAGCCGCTGAAAATTCGCGTGATACAGAGCGGAAAGAAGTCCGAGGACCCGATTTACAAGGGCTACAGAATCTCCGTCAGCGACATAAAGACCTCCACCTGCCGAGTCGAAATCGTTCCGGTCAACGCTTCGAAGACCTATTCTTGGGGGATAGTGCGCAAGACCGACTACGACGGGATGACGGCGGAGGATTGCATCAAGACGAGGATAGAACAGATAAAACAGTATGCTGCGCTGTACGGGACATCTCCGACCGCCTTTCTCCAGAGCGGAAATCTCGACACGGACAAGCTTGAACAGGAGCAGCGGCCGTCGGTCTTTGACCGCACGGACTATTATGTCACGGCATTTGACCTTGCCTATGATGAATCCGCCCAAAAATTCATCTACAGCGGGGACATCGATGTCGTGGAGTTCAGATCCGCATCGGCTCCGGCCTCCGCGATGGAACTGACAATCAGACAGAGCGGGAATCTTGTGACAGTGTCTTCAAGCAGCTCATCGGAGACATTCGTCTGCCACTATATGAAGAAGTCGTATTGGGACGAGCTTGATTCTCCGGATTACGCGGCGCACATCTATGTCTCCACGATGCTAAGCTATAGTGCGCTGGAACTTCATAAGGGAAGCCGCATAATCGACCTGTCACTCGACGGGGATATGGTCAAGGGGGAGAGTTATGTCGTCTTTGCGGCCGGTTACCACAGCGGAACCGATGACAGCGGACTGACTACCGAAGTGAAATACCTTGAGTTCACCTATTGAAGCTTGTGAAAGTTAAAATCTTGGATATGAATGGTTTCAAATTAGTTTTCCCGCTCTTTGCGGCGGCGGTTGCCGTGACGGCATCCTGCACCAAGGAGAGCGTGGCGGAAGACGGGACGGCGGCCGGGAACGGACCGATTGTCATCAACGAGGGCATCGGGAGCATCGTAAACGGGGAGCTGCTCATCAAAATCAAGCCGTCTTCCACAAAGTCGGCCGGCTCCGCAGAGGATGCGAAGGCCGGTACAACGGAAATTTCGGAGATTCTCGCGCAGAACGGGCGCTTCTCCCTTGAGAGGCTTTTCCCGGAATGCGGGAGGTTTGAGGAGCGGACACGCGCCGAAGGGCTTGACCGCTGGTATGTGGCAAGTTTCGACAGGAAAGTCGCTTCGTCTGACGTGGTGCGGCAGCTCCGCAAATGCGGTTCAATCGAGTGCATAGAGTATTCTCTCGCCCCGACGCTTGCCGACGACTGCTTCGTGCCGTTCTCCGCAGTTCCGGAGAAATTGAACGGGGCGTCTCCTGCCTCATCCTATGCGCCGGTTTCCGCTCCGTCCATCGCCTCGGCTTCCCGCAAGGCCGTCTTCCCTTTCGACGAGAGCAGTGACGCACAGCAGAGGCAGTGGCACTACAACAACACCGGTTCGGTCTTCGGCAAGTCAAGTCTCTCCGGGGCGGATGCGGATGTCTGGGCCGCGTGGAATCTCTCGAAAGGCAATCCGGACGTGATTGTGGCGGTGATTGACCAGGGAGTCAAATTCGACCACGAGGATCTGGCGGCGAATATGTGGGTGAACGGCGGCGAAATTCCCGGGAACGGCATCGACGATGACGGCAACGGCTACATCGACGATGTCTACGGCTTCAATTTCATTGACAACAGCGGCATAATCACCACCTCATCGACTCTCTCCCACGGCACGCACGTGGCCGGCACGATTGCGGCGGTGAACAACAACGGCATAGGCGTGAACGGCATAGCCGGCGGTTCCGGAAGAGGGGACGGAGTGAAGATAATGACTCTCCAGAGTCTCGGGAGCAGCGACAGCGGCAACTCCGGAGCCGGAATAGGAGGCACGGTGCGGGCGATGAAATATGCCGCCGACAACGGCGCGGTCATCTGCCAGAACAGCTGGGGCTACAATCAGAAAGTCAGCTGGAACACATGGACACGCAGCAGTTTCGGCGCTTTGAGGCGTGCGATGGACTACTTCATCAAATATGCCGGCGTTGACGAGAACGGCAACCAGAGCGGCCCGATGAAGGGCGGCATCATAATCTTCGCGGCGGGCAACGAGGCGGTCAGCTACGACTCCTACCCGGCTGCGGACGAGAATGTCATCAGCGTCGCAGCGCATTCCTACGCCGGCAACGCGGCAATCTACACCAACTACGGCACATGGGTCGACATCTCCGCTCCGGGCGGGGACACCTATGTGGACAGCCAGTACGGCGGAATTTACAGCACCATCGTCGGAGAGGACGGCGGTTCGTCCTACGGCTATATGCAGGGGACTTCGATGGCCTGCCCGCATGTGAGCGGAGCCTGCGCCCTTGCGGTTTCATATTACTACGGCGCGGAGAAGCGTCAGGGACTCACCCCGGACAAGCTCAAGGCCGCGCTCCTGAGTTCGGCGGCGCCTTTCAGCGGCTCGCTCAGCTCCGCCTATGAAGGCAAGATGGGAGTGGGAAAACTCGACACCTACGCACTTCTTCGTTACATGGACTTTCTTGGAGACATTCCGGGACAGTCTGTCGCCGTGGGGGAGACCGTCAGCATAGACCTGACACCATATTTCCCTTCTCTTCAGGCTGTTTCGTTCAGCGTCTCGGATTCTTCAGTCGCCGGAGCCGCACTGTCCGGGGGAATTCTCGAAATCACGGGACTCTCTGAGGGCGGGGCCATAGTCACCGTCTCCAACGGCGGCGCACTTTACAAGGAAATTGAAATTACTGTCAGCAAATGAAAAATATCAAAGGATTGGTGCTCGCGGCAGTGATTGTCGCGGCAGTAAGTTCCTGCGCGAAGGAAAATGAACTTCGGGAACAGACAGGGCCGCTTCCCGCGCCGAAAGTGACCGTGACCGAGATCGGGCGCACCGGTTTCACCGTGTCATGGGACGCTGTCACCGATGCAGGCGGGTATGCCTACAGCTTCAATGCGGGGGAGGAACAGACGACAAGGAACACGAGTCTGACCTTCTCGGATCTTGAGCCTTCTGTAAGCTATGTGTTCAAGGTGAAGACCGTTCCTGGAAACAACGGCGCGTACAGCGAGTCGGAGCTCGTGACGGTCCGTGTCACCACGGAGGAGACAGGGACGCTTGACGCTCCTGAGGCGGAAGTCGTCGCGGCCTACAGGTCGAAGACGATAATCAAGTGGAAAGCCGTCTATGGGGCTGATTCCTACGAATATTCCGTTGGCGGGTTCAGCGGAAAGACAAGCTCCACGACCGTTGAGATCAACGGGCTTGAGGCTTCTTTTTCATACACGTTCAGAATCAAGGCGCTCTCCGGCGACAAGTACCTGAACGACTCAGCCGAGGCCGCTCTCACTTTCACGACCCGTCCGGAAGACGAGGATATCCCCCAGATCATAATGGCTCTCGTGGAGACGGGTTCGGATTATTCGAAAATCAATATCTATGCGGTCGCGGATTTCCGCTATCTGCATTTCGCGGTTCCTGCGACCTACTTCAAAGTCAAATCAGACAATGAGATAAGGGACTTCTATCTTGCGGCTCTGCTCAAGGCGATTGAGGATGCCGGGATGGATGTCAGCACATACATAAGCCAGTATGCCGGCTGCGGAACGGCAAGCTACACGGAGACACCTCTTCTCTCAGAGATGTCCTACAGCGTGGTCGCCTTCGGGGTGAACACCGACGGGCAGGCGACGACTCCGCTTTATAAGATTGAGACAAAAACACTTGCCGAAGATGCGGCTCCTTTCCCCGACACTGTGGGCGAGCCGTGGTTCACCCAGTCGCTCTTCCATTACGAATTCGGTGCTTACAACGCTTCCAACAGTCTGTGGTTGAAATGGAAAGGTGAGGATGTGACCGAAATCAAGTCAATCCTCACGTCCACCCGTTCGTTCAAGACATATTTCGAATTGTCAGCGGATCTTTTCCGTGAATATGTGAAAGCCAACGGGACAAAGTACGAACAGTCCGTCGTAGCGGGCGTGAACTCCGAAAACGGATGGACTTCGAGATATGCCCTGTCTTCCGCCACATCCTACACGCTCGGGACTCTTGCCGTGAATGCGGACAGCGACACCACTTTCGTCATCAGTTCAATGCCGACCAAGGCCTCGAACAAGTATTACGACTGGGCCGGGGTGCTGCTCGGAACAGACGGCTCCTCCACAGTGTCGCCCTCCCTCGCAGGAATTTTCCAGCTGCGGGTTGATGACAGCGAGCCTGTCAGCTTCAGGCTTACGGGGCTGCGCTACTATTTCTGCAGGCAGGACGAACTCAGCGGCGTGACGACTGACCGTGCAGCGGAGATTGTCGCGGCCAAGGGCACTGATTTTACGCAGGCGGATCTCGACATCCTGAACCTCACCGGCAAATTCACCCTGAGTTTCGGTGCGGAAGGCTCGCCGCTCGCCCCTGACACCGTCTATGCGCTTCTGGCGACTTTCACCGAACGCAACGGAGATGAGGTGACAAGGTTCAGTCTGGCGAAGACTGCGGCATCTTCCGGAACGGCTGCGACAAAGGCGGTCTTCGAAGAGCCGAAGGCGCGGGTTGAATTCGGCAGCCCTGTGATTGTGGAGAATTTCGTTCCTCTTGAGAACGGCAGATTTTAAGCGGAGGAGGGAACGGAAATGAGAGCAATTGATACCAACAAGATGAAAATCAAACAGATATTGCTGAGCCTCGCGTTCGTGCTCCTTTCCGGGGCGATTGCGTCGGCGCAGCAGACAATCAGCGTGAGCGGGCGGGTCGTCGACAAGGACGGAATGCCGGTCATCAGCGCGGGCGTGTTCGTCAAGGGCACGACAAACGGAACCGTCACCGACTTTGACGGGAACTACACTCTCTCCGGCGTGCCGGTCGATGCGGTGCTGACCGCTACGAACCTCGGTTACGCGGAAAGCGAACGGGCGGTGAACGGCCGTGCGGCGGTGGACTTTGTCCTGATGGACGAGTCCGTGGTGCTTGACGACGTGATTGTCGTGGCCTACGGAACTGCGAAGAAGGAATCCTTCACCGGTTCGGCGAGCGTCGTGAAGGGGGAGGAACTCGGCAAGCGGCCGGTCGGCAACCTCACGAAGTCGTTCGAGGGGACTGTGGCCGGAGTTCAGGTGACTTCCGGAGGCGGGCAGCCGGGCGAGGGCGCGTCCATAATGGTGCGCGGCATCGGTTCGGTGAACGCATCCTCCACACCGCTCTATGTGGTGGACGGAGTGCCGTATGACGGGGCGATAAGCTCCATCAACCCGGCTGACATAGAGACTATGACAGTCCTCAAGGACGCGTCCGCAGGAGCGCTCTACGGAGCGAGGGGAGCGAACGGAGTCATAGTCATAACCACGAAAAAGGGAAGTTCGGACAAGGTGAACATCAGCTACAAGGGCAACTTCGGCATAGCCACCCGCGCCCTTCCGCGCTACGACCTCGTGGGGATGGACGAATATGTCGAACTGACCTACGAATCCCTCTACAACTCCGTCCGCTACGCCGACAGCGGGGCGATGGATCACGAGAGCGCCTCCGCCTACGCCGCGTCGCATCTCGCCGAGACAATCGGAGGACTCAAGAATCCGGAGTATTACAACCCGTACAAGAACTACACTTGGGACACGCTCATAGACCGGTCCACCGGCAAGGTCAAGGCCGATGCGCAGGCCGCGTGGAATGAGAACTGGATGGATGAAATCTCCAACAACAAGGCCTTCCGCACCGAGCACATCCTTTCGGTGAGCGGCGGAACTGAGAAGACGAGCTACCTCTATTCCATGGGATATTACAAGGAGAACGGTACGCTGCAGAACACCGATTTCGACCGCTTCACTGGCAGGATAAGCGGCGACGTGCAGGCTACGGACTGGTTCAAGATGGGGATGAGCGCCAATCTCGCGCATTCCGTGTCGGATTTCCAGGACGCGAGCGGCTCCTCCACCTCAAACGTGTGGTACACGGCGCAGTTCATGGCTCCGGTCTATCCTGTCTATCTCAAGGATATGGAGGGAAACAACGTTCTTGACGGGAACGGCAGTCTCCAGTACGAATATGGCTCGGAGGACGACAACGGCTACGCCAACCGCGTCACCGCGCAGGGTTTCAACTCCAAGGCCGAACTCTACAACAACAAGGCCTACTACAAGCGCAACTCCGTGTCCGCAAGGTCTTTCGCCAAGTTCGGAACGACGCGCAAGGAATCCCCGCTCTATGGGCTGAACCTCACGGTGAACTTCGGACTCGACTTCACCGACTACGGCAGGACAGGCGTGAGCGACAAATACCACGGCAACGCCAAGAACCAGGGCGGTTCGGTGTCGAAAATCAACACCCGGACACTCAGTTACACGCTGAACGAACTGCTGACTTGGAAGAAGGATTTCGGCGACCATTCGCTTGACATCCTCGCCGGCCACGAGTACTACCGCTACAGCTACAACTACGCGGCGGCAGCCAAGAGCGGCATAGTCGCCGGCATCGACGAACTCGGATCGGCCGTGACGACCATCACCAACACCTCCCACTCCCTCGACTACGCCATCGAGTCGGTTCTCGCCCGCGTGAACTACGGCTACGCCGACAAATACTACTTCGACGCCTCATGGCGCACCGACGGCTCGTCCCGCTTCTACAAGGACAACCGCTGGGGCAATTTCTGGTCAGTGGGCGCTTCATGGAGGGTCACCAACGAGGAGTTCATGGCAGGCACTTCGTCCTGGCTGAACAATCTCACGGCGAAGGTCTCCTACGGAGTGCAGGGCAACGACAACCTCGGCTCCTACTACGCATGGCAGGGGCTCTTCAGCTACGGCTGGCCTAACGGCACGCGTCCGGGTGCGACGGCCACCTCAATCGAGAACCGTCTCGTGACATGGGAGAAGAACGGCAACCTGAACACGGGAATCGAGGCGAGCCTTTTCGGAGGCCGGCTGACGACGACCATAGAGTACTACAACCGCCACACCCGGGATATGCTCCTGAACAACCCTCTCGCCATCTCCTCCGGCTTCACCGGCTACGACGACAATGTCGGGGCGATGGTGAACAACGGTTTCGAGGCATCCTTCCGGGGAGTCATCTTCGACAGGGAGAATTTCCACTGGGACGCGACTGCGATGCTTTCGCTCAACAGGAACAAGGTCACTGCACTCACTTCGTCTCAGAACGTGATAAACTACGGAAGTATGGTGATAGAGGTCGGCAAGCCGATATACACCTTCTATATGTCGAAGTCCGCCGGAGTGTCACCGGAGACCGGAAAGCAGCTCTATTATGCCTACTACCGCTATGCGGTGGACGGGAGCGGAGCCGTCACCACCGAGAAATGCGATGAATATGTGACCGACAACGTGGGGCTCGCGTCGATGAGCAAATACTACTACGGCAGCCGTCAGGCCCTGTTCTCCGGAAGCTTCGCATCGAACTTCGTCATATTCAAGAACTTCGACTTCTCTTTCCTGACCACGTATTCCGTGGGCGGAAAGATTCTCGACAGCCTCTACGAC
>CAVFTG010000012.1:12557-20975 GCA_963625415.1 Barnesiella intestinihominis | reverse complement strand
GAGAAAATCTGGAATAGGAAGAAAATAATAGCGACAGAAAATGCGCCGAAAGCCGTCGGACCTTATTCGCAGGCGGTGGAGGTGAACGGTACGGTTTGGGTTTCCGGGCAGATTCCGGTGAATCCGGCGGACGGCAGCATTCCCGATGGGATTGAAGAACAGTCACGTCAGGCTCTGAAGAATGTCGGAGCCATACTCGCGGAGACCGGGCTTTCCTATTCCGATGTCGTCAAGACCACCGTGCTTCTGGCGGACATCGCCGATTTCAAGGCCATGAATGCGGTCTATGCCGAGTATTTTACAGAACAGATGCCGGCGCGCGCCTGCTTTCAGGTGGCCGCGCTTCCTCTCGGAGTGAAGGTGGAGATTGAGGCCGTCGCCGTGAGATAGGACCCGGCTGTCAGTTTCAAATCCATGGAAACCATGAACAGAAAAACTCTTGTAATCGGGCTTTCCGCCCTGACATTGATGGTCGTCGGCATCGCCGTGCTCATCGCCATTCTGTTCGGAGGTTCAGACTCCGGTGCACGGATTTCCCAGTCAAAGAAGTCCGAACCTCTGTTCTGCGCCGTTCCGTCGAATGCCGTGGCGGTGGTGAAATTCGCTGATTTGAGGACGGCGGCGTGCAGGATTCCCGTGTCCGGAAAGTCGGGACAGGGCGCCGGGGCTTTCATCGGCGCCATTTCTTCGAATATCGGGCAGCTGACGGAACTTTCCGCTCGTCCGATGGTCGTGTCGATGTTCTATTCCCGGGAACTGGTTCCGCTGTTCATCTTCGATGCCGGGTCTCCGGAGGAGACTGCCATGGATCCGGAAATCGGCCGGCTGCGCGAAATCGCCGGGGCATGCGGACTTTCAGTCACGGACTGCGACTGTTCCAGAATCCTTTCGGTGCAGCCGGGACTGCGTGAGAAGAGGATTCTTCTCGTGTCTCCTTCGGACAATGTCGTGAATTCGTCGCTCCGCCATCTCAACGACGGAGTGTCAGTCTACGATTCGGAAGGTTTCTCCGAGGTGCAGGATAGAGTCTGCTCGGAATCTTCGCTTTTCGTTTCCGTCTCCGATTCCGAACAGATTCTTCCGGCGATACTCGGTTCTTCATGCCGGGAATGCTTCAGATTTCTCGCATCGTTTTCCGGCTGGGCGGGATTCGAGGTGGATTTCGCCGATTCCGGAGTCGGAATCTGCGGTACTGCGGTTCCTGCGGGCCAGACGGATTTCGTCAATGTTCTCGCTTCCCTCAGGGGGGCGCAGTCGGAGCTTTTCGGGATACTTCCGTCCTACACTGTCCGTGCTCTTTCTCTTCCGATGGATTCGGTTTCCGAATATGAAAAGGCCTATGATTCATGGCTTGACGGGCTGATGAAACTTTCTGACGCGAAAACCGGCCGTTCCGCCCTCGCAAAGGCGAACGGAATTTCTCCGGAGGCGTGGCTCTCAGGTCTCGGCCCGGAGGAGGTCGCCGTCGCGTCGTTCCGTTGCGGGAACGCCCTGCGGACTGTGAATCTCGTGCGCGGCAGAAAGCTCCGGGACAGTGACGGGATTCAGCCGTTCTCCGGAGCGGGATGTCTCGCCGCGCTGTTCGGAGACGTTTTCAGGCGGGAGGACGAGAGCTGTTCTTTCGTCAGCGGCGGGTGGCTCATCACCGGAAGCCGCGAGGCCGTGGAAGAGTGGTCTTCCGGAAGGGCTTCGGAATACAGCCTGCGCTCGAAACTCTGCGATGCCGGTCTGAAATCATCGATTCCGTCATCCGGCGTTGTCCTTGCCTATTTTTCAGCGAATGAGGATGCGGCGCTTTCTTCGTCTTCGTTCACCACGTCCGCATCGGACGCGCTGTCCGGAATTCTTGCGGGCTGCGACATCATGCCGATGTTCATGTGCATATCCTCGGACAGGAAGTCTCCTCCGGTCATCGATTTCTCTCTCTCGAAGGCTGACATGAAACGCTCGAAAGCGCCCGTGACCGAACGCGACGTGCACATAGATGTCCCGGAAGGCCCTTTCACCGTGAAGAATTCCGCCACCGGAAAGAATAACACTCTCGTTCAGAACGGCAACATGACGATAAGTCTGAAAGACGAAAACGGCAGGGGGATGTGGACGGTTCCGTTCTCCGAGAAACTGTGCGGAACGGTGTCCGACGTGGATTATTTCGGCAACGGGAAGATTCAGTTCCTTTTCGGCGCAGGATCGAAAATCCATCTGCTGGACCGTCTCGGGCGTTTCGTCAGGCCTTTCCCGGTCGAACTCGGCAAGAAAATTGTGCTCGGGCCTGCGGTCTTTGACTTCAGCGGCGCGAAAAGATACAACATCCTCGTGCTCCACGACGACAACAGCATAAGGATGTACAACCTTCAGGGCAGGGTTCCGCAGGGCTGGCGGGACATCACTTCGGAAGACACCATCGTGGCTCTTCCGGAACTCCTGACATCCGGACAGAAGTCGTTCTGGGTGGTGAGGACATCGAGGCAGACTCTTGTCTTTCCGTTCATGGGCGGCACTGCTCTTACGGATTTCAGCGGCGATGACATGCTGCTGCCCGACACCGCCGTCAAGGCCGGAGCCGACGGCTTGCTTTCGGGGGTTAACTACAGGGGAAAGACAGTAAAAATAAAAACGGAGTAACAGGTTCCGCCGAAGTTTCCGGCGGACGCAACAATATTTGAGAAATGACTTACAAATCAGTGAACAAGATGTTCGAGCAGGCGTTCCGCGACAATTGGGAATGTCCGGCGCTCTCGAACTACAGGGGTACCACGATTTTTTACAGGGATTTGGCGGAGAGGATAGCGAAAATCCATGTCCTCTTCGAACATTGCGGTCTTCAGAAAGGTGCGAAGGTGGCCATCTGCGCAAGGAATCAGGTGAACTGGACGGTTTCCTTCCTCGCTTCGATGACCTACGGCGCGGTGCCTGTCCCCATACTTCATGAATTCAAACCGGGCAACATACACCATCTGGTGAATCATTCCGAAGCCCGTGTCCTGTTCGTCGACCCGACCGTATGGGAGGGACTTTCGGAGACTGAGATGCCTCAGGTCCAGGCCATCGTGAGAATCGACACCTTCAGACTCATATATTCGGCCAAGGAGGAGATTACATACGCCCGCGAACATCTCAATGTTCTGTTCGGGGAGAAATATCCCGAATCTTTCGGCCCGCAGGACATGAACTATCACGAGGACAAGCCGGACGAACTCGCGCTCATCAATTACACTTCCGGAACTTCCGGATTCTCGAAGGGCGTGATGATTCCGTACCGGACAATACAGTCCAATCTCGAATTCGCCTGCATCGCCTGCCCTTACATGAACAACACGACGAATATCGTGGCGATGCTGCCTTCCGCGCACATGTACGGACTCATGTTCGAGGTCCTCTATCAGGTCTACAAAGGGGTTCACGTGCATTTCCTCACCCGCGTGCCGAGCCCGAAAATCATCATGGAGGCTCTGGCGGAGGTGAAGCCGGAACTTGTGATTTCCGTGCCGCTCGTCATAGAGAAGATTTACAGGAACAAGGTGCGTCCCGCGCTCGAGAAGAACGGAATCAAGCAGATGCTGCACATTCCGCTGCTTGACCAGCTGATTCTCGGCAAGGTCAGGAACGAGCTTGTGAACGCGTTCGGAGGCAGGTTTCATGAAATCATAGTCGGAGGAGCCGCGTTCAACAGGGACGTGGAGGCGTTCTTCAGAAAGATCCGTTTCCCTTTCACCGTCGGTTACGGAATGACCGAATGCGGCCCGATCATAGCCTATGACGACTGGGAGACGACGAGGCTGTATTCCTGCGGCAAGGCGGCTCCGAACATGACCATAAAGATAAATTCCTCAGACCCGGAAAACGTTCCCGGCGAGGTTCTCGTCAAGGGGGACAATGTCTTTCTGGGATATTACAGGAATAAGGAGGCGACCGACGCCGTGTTCACGGAGGACGGATGGTTCAGGACGGGGGATATGGGCGTTCTCGACAAAGACGGGTATCTCTATCTCAAGGGACGCTCCAAGTGCATGATTCTCGGACCGTCGGGACAGAACATATATCCGGAGGAAATCGAAACCGTGCTCAACAGTCTCGCGTATGTCGTGGATTCTCTCGTAATCGAGGACAACGGAGGGCTTACGGCTCTCATATATCCCGATTTCCAGCAGGCGGAAACTGACGGGTATTCGGGAGACGGTCTTCAGACTCATCTGGAGGCTCTGGTCAACGGGGCGAACGACGAACTTCCGAACTATGCGAGGGTCAAGACTGTGGAAATCATGCCCGAGGATTTTGAACGTACTCCGAAACGGAGCATAAAGCGTTATCTCTACCAAAGAAACAACAAATAGAACCGGGGGAAACGCCGGCTGGAAGCATGTTTCCGGCATTTGCGGATTATGGAAAAATTTGACAAGGCATATCTTGAAATGGCGGCCGTCTGGGCGAGAAATTCCTATTGCAGACGCCGTCAGGTGGGGGCGCTCATCGTGAAAGACAGGATGATAATCTCGGACGGCTACAACGGGACTCCGTCCGGTTTTGAAAATGTCTGCGAAGACGAGAACGGCGTCACCAAGCCCTATGTGCTCCATGCGGAGGCGAACGCAATCACCAAGGTGGCCAAGTCCGGCAACAGCAGCGAGGGGGCTACGCTCTATGTGACGGCCTCCCCCTGCGTCGAATGCTCCAAACTCATAATCCAGGCCGGCATCAGAAGGGTCGTGTACAAGGACTCCTATCGGCTCACGGACGGAATCGAGCTGCTGGAGCGTGCGGGAATAGAAGTGGAACAGGTTGAAAATTAGAAAATTATGAAGCGCAATACTTATGCTTTTGTTTCGGCTCTGCTTGGAATTCTGATTGGTGTCCTCTCCTGTCTCACTGTGATGAAAGTCGCCTCGCCAAGTCGGGCGTTCGACGGAGATTATGACCGCTGGCGCAAACTGAACCTCATTCTGGAACAGATTCAGGAGAATTATGTCGATACGATTGACCAGAAGGCTATGACAGACGCGGCGGTGGTGGCGGCGATGGGGAAGCTTGACCCCCATTCCATCTATCTCCCTCCTGTCGAACTGAAGGAATCAGAGACGGAACTTGCCGGCAATTTCGACGGAATAGGCATACAGTTCAACGTGCCCAACGACACCGCCGTCGTTCTCAGCGTCATTCCCGGAGGCCCGTCGGAGAAAGCCGGGCTGATGCAGGGGGACAGAATCATAAAGGTCGACGACAAGACCATCGCGGGGATGAAGACTCCCCAGGATTCGATGGTCCGTCTCATGAAGGGGCCTTCGGGGACAAAGGTCATGATTACGGTGAACCGTGGAGGAGAGATCATCCCTTTCGACATCACCAGAGGGAAGATTCCGGTGCATTGCGTTGACGCGGCCTTCATGCTTGATTCAGAGACGGGCTATCTCAAATTGACGAAATTCACGAGGACGACCTATGTCGAGTTCATATCCGCCGTGTCGAATCTCCGCACACAGGGGCTGAACCATCTGATTTTCGACCTCCGCGAAAACACCGGGGGCTATCTTGACCAGGCGTACATGCTCTGCAACGAGTTCCTTGAGAAGGGGGACAAGGTGGTCTATATGGAGGGGCTGCACCGCTCGCGTTCGGATCTGGACGCCGACGGGAAAGGCTCGCTCAAGGACGTGAAACTTTCCGTGCTCATCGACGAAGGTTCGGCATCGTCGAGCGAAATCTTCGCCGGGGCGATGCAGGACAATGACCGGGGAGTGATAATCGGCCGCCGCTCGTTCGGGAAGGGGCTGGTTCAGGAACCGATCAATTTCAATGACGGCAGCGGACTCAGGCTCACCGTCGCGAGGTTTTACACTCCCTCCGGGCGCTGTATCCAGAAGCCTTACGGAGATGATTACGCCTACGACCTCTATGAACGCTACGCCCACGGGGAGCTTACGGATGCGGACAGCATAAAAGTGAACAAGGATGACGTGTACTATACCGTAGGCGGACGTGCCGTCTATGGCGGAGGCGGGATAATTCCGGATGTCTTCGTTCCCATGGATACGACCCGTGCGACGAATTTCTACATCCAGTGCAACAGAAAGGCGACTTCAATGCGCTTTGCGAGCGCGATGTTCGACAAGTACCGCTCCGAACTCGCTCAGATTGACGATTTCGGGCGGCTGGAGATTTGGCTCGACTCCAAGCGTCTTGACAGGCAGTTCCTTGAATATGCCGCCGCAAAAGACGGGCTGAGGCCGGAAAAAGGGGAGTGGGAGGAGTCCGAAGAATATATGATGGTGCAGATCAAGGCTCTTGTCGGGCGCTACTCGAAGATAGGCGAAGAAGCCTTTTACAGGTTTTATGCCGGCATCGACAAAACCTTGCAGAGAGCTTGGCGCGGAGAATGAAAAGCGGTCTCTGCGGGACTTTTTGGTCAGCCCCGTATGCTCATCAGGATTCGTCTCGACATTGGGTGCAGGTTATTGCAGCGTGACCCTATGTTCTTGACAAAGCCGAGGCGGTGGCCTTCGTAGGACACGGAGACATATCCGAGAGGGGAATTCTCAAGTCTTATGCTGTCGCGGTGGAGAAATTCCAGCGCGGCTTTTTTGTCGAGCGGAGCATCCGGAAACGCGCTGATCCGGAGTATTGTCGTCAGTGCGAGGTCTGCTGCCGGAACGAGTCCGCCCGCTTTCATCGTCCCGACGGCCACCCCTGCGGAGAGGGGCTTGAGGCAGGCTTCGACTGCGGCAAGGTCGGCACGGATGCTCTGCGGCACGGCGACAGTCAGACCGTTTTTTCCCCTGAAGACGACTTCGGCCGAGAACATTTCCGGCATTCCGGAATCCGGTTTCCATGAGTTCCCTTTGTCGGAACGTCCTCCGCCGATGTTCCCGCCGCCATTTTCATTTCCGGCCTTTCTCAACACCGCACAATACTGCCCCTCGCCGCTCACAAGTCCCGGGGCAAGCGAGAATCCGAATTCTGTCCGAAAGGGTCCGTCGAACGGACAGTCCATGTCCTGCGGTTCCGCGCCGAGTTCCGAGGCGATCCATCCGGCATTCCCGTCGTTTTCAAATCTGTTGAACGTGCAGGTCGAGTAAATCAGCACACCTCCCGGGGCAAGAGCCGGCCAGATGTCGGCGAGTATTCTCCGCTGCCTTGCCGCGCACAGCCCGACCGTTTCTTCCGACCACTGTTCAGCCGCGCTTCCGTCTTTCCTGAACATCCCTTCGCCCGAGCACGGGACGTCGGTCAGGATGATGTCGAAGAAACCTGCGAGTCCGTTGAACGCCGCCGGGTCGGCCGAGGTTACGACCACATTCGGATCACCCCACAGCGCGACATTGTCGGCGAGCGTCCCGGCTCTGTTTTTCATCACTTCGTTGGAGACGAGGATGAATCCGTCCCCGAACATCTCCCTCAGCGAGGCTGCGATGTCGGTCGTCTTGCCTCCCGGGGCGGCGCACAGGTCAAGCACCCGGATTCTCTTCGGAGCCGTTTCTGAAATTTTTTCTGAAATCTTCTCCCGACTCTGTTCCGTCGCCTTCACGAGCATCTTCCGGAGCACCTGCCTGAAAACGAACCCGACGAACATCGAGGACGAATCCTGGACATAATAGGCTCCGGAATGCAGCACCGGATCGAGGGTGAACACCGGCCGCTTCTCCAGAAACCGGCCGTAGCCGCACCACGGAACCGTACCGGTGACTTTTTCACCCGCAATCTCCTCTTCTCCGCCTGCTTCCCCCCTCCATTTCGCGGGGTTGAGACGCACGGAAACCGACGGCGGGCACTCGAGCGCATCAAGAATCCTTGCGGCTCCGTGACGGCCGAAAACATCTTCAAGATATTTCCTGAAAACCGGACTGTCCATTTCCTGCGGAGTCAGAATCCGAAATTCGAGGCGTCGAAACCCTCCGGCATTTTCCCGTTCGAAGCGTCCGCGAGAGAATCGACGATTTTGTCCAGTGCGGTTTTGATTTTCGAGCCGAGCAGGGTCTTCATCATGAAATTCAGGTCAGCTTCCACCTCGATGCTGAAAATTGTCTGCGAAGCGGAGACCGCCGGTTCGAAATTGAGCTTTACCGTGAATGCGAACGGTGCGCCGTCATCTTTGAGGACAAGCCTTGAATAGGGAGTCCTTTCTATGATTCTCACTCCTATGTCGAAGCCCTGCACTTTCGCGTGGATGCTGTCGCAGTCGACCGCCACGCCCTCCCTCTTGTCCTGCGGAATCATGTTCGCGATGTTCCTCAGGTCGGTCAATGCCATGTAAAGTTCATACGGGGCTTTCGCGACCGTACCTTTCTTGCTGCTGTAGTTTACCATAGTCTGTGTCCGAATTGTTGCCGTCCATACGGAAAAATGTCTATCTTTGCGCTCTTCCGTGGCAGGGCGGTACAAATTTATAAAAAATACGGCAGAACGATGGAAACGCACAGGATATAT